>NZ_LSIX01000001.1:0-15732 GCF_001556475.1 Methylobacterium sp. CCH5-D2
GGCCGAGGCCGGCGCCCGCCGCGCCTACCTCGTCTGCGCCTGCGGCGCGGAGCGCTACGGCCTGCCGCTCGCGGAGGCGGCCGGCGTCCTGCCGATGCGCCCCTGCACGCCGGTGCCCGGCGCGGTGCCGGCGCTCCTCGGCCTCGCGGCGGTCTCGGGCCGCATCGTCAGCGTGCTCGACCTCGCCCGCGCGCTGGGCCGTCCCGGTCCGGGCGCCGCCCCCGGCGGCCACCTCGTCGCCCTGCGCACCGGGACGGTGCCCGTCGCCCTCGCGGTCGATCGCGTGATCGGCGTCGTCGAGATCGACGCGGAACCGGCCTCCGCCGGCCCCGAGGCCGACCCGTCGCATCCGCCCTCGGGCGGGATGGGCGCCGCCGCCGTTTCGGGCTATGCCCCCGCCGGGTCCGAGGGCGGCGACTTCGTCGTCCTCGACCTGCCGCGCCTCCTGCGGCGCGCCCTTCCCTGACGCCAGAGGCCGCCCGGCCCCGGAGCAAGCCGCCTTGACCTCGCTGTCGCTCTCGATCGGAAAACGGATCCTGCTCGGCTTCGTCGCCATCACGGTGGTGATCGTCGCCATGGGCCTCTACGCCATCGGCCAGATCGGCGCGGTGCGCGAGGCGACCGACGCGATCGTCGCCCGCGACCTCATGGTGGCGCGCCAGCTCGACGAACTGGCCAACAGGGCGCGCGACATGGGCCTCCAGCGCCGCAACGCGGTGATTGCCGTGCTCTCGCGCGAGACCGACGCGCAGGTGATCAACCGGGCGCTCGACGGCTGGCGCACCGCGGCGGGCGAGGCCGACGCGCTGCTGGCCGCCCTGATCCGCTCCTCGAACAGCTACGCGGAATCGGCCTTCACGCCCGCCCGGGCCGCGATCTGGAAGCGCCTCGCGCTCGGCGCCGCCGACACCGCCAGCCTGTTCCGCCAGCTGCGCACCGCCAGCGAGGCGCAGGTCGCCGCGATCACCGCCCGCGACGCCGCCGCGATCGAGGCGCGCAACCCCGACATCAACGGCATCCAGGAGAGCGTGCTGCGCGGCGTCGAGCAGAACCGCAACGTCCTCGACGAGGGCATCGCCGCGGGCCAGCGCACCGTGCAGGGCATCTACGAGGCGAGCCGCCTGTCGATCCTGGGCACGCTCGCCGCCTGCGCCCTGCTCAGCATCCTCGTGACCATCCTGATCAGCCGGGCCGTGGTCCGGCCGCTGGAGCGGGTGATGGGCTTCGTCGAGCGCGTCGGCTCGGGCGACCTCTCGGGCGAGCTGCCGGCCCAGGGCGGCGACGAGATCGCCCGCCTCAGCCGGACGCTCAACCAGATGGTGGGGGGGCTGGCCGAGCTCGCCCGCACCAACCGGGCCGCGACCGCCGACCTGAACGCGGCGGCCGCCGAGATCCGCGCCTCCGCGCAGGAGCAGGCGGCCTCCGTCGAGGAGCAGTTCGCCGCCGTGCAGGAGACCGCCGCGACGGTCGACGAGATCACCCATTCGGGCGCCCAGATCTCGAAGCGGGCCGGCGAGGTCATCGCCACCGCCCAGGCCACCGCCCAGACCTCCCGCCAAGGCCTGCGGGCGGTGGCCGACACCGCCAAGGCGATGGACGCGATCCGCGAGCAGGCGGAGGCGGTGGCCGGCAACATCGTCGCCCTGTCCGAGAAGACCCAGGTGATCGGCGACATCATCGAGACGGTCAACGACATCTCGGAGCGCACGCACCTGCTGGCGCTCAACGCCGCCATCGAGGCGGCGGCGGCGGGCGAAGGGGGGCGCAGCTTCGCGGTGGTGGCCGCCGAGATGAAGCAGCTCGCCGACCAGGCCAAGGCCGCCACCGTGCAGGTGCGCGGCATCCTCGGCGAGATCCAGCGGGGCATCAACACCTCGGTCATGCTCACCGAGGAGGCGGTCAAGCGCGCCGCCACCGGCAAGGCGCGCTCGGACACGACGCACCGCACGATCGAGGAGATCTCGGCGCGCGTCGAGGAGAACGTCCAGACCTTCCAGCAGATCGTGGCCTCCACCAACCAGCAGCAGCTCGGCATCGAGCAGGTGATGGGCGCGCTCCAGAACATCCGGCAGGCGAGCCAGCAGACGGCGGCCGGCACCCGCGAGGTCGAGGCGGCGTCTGCCAACCTCACGGAGCTGGCCCAGGCCCTGATGGCGCTCGCCGAGCGCTACCGGCACTAGGCCCGGGCTCCCGCCTTGGCCGACATCCGCCAACTCCTGCTCGCCGCCTTCGAGGTCGAGCACCGCGAGCACATCGAGGCGATCCGCGCCGCGCTCGGCGCCGTCGCCTCCGACCGGGCGCCGGACTGGAACGACATCTTCCGCCGGGCCCACAGCCTGAAGGGCGCCTCGCGCGCCGTCGACCTGCCGGCCGTCGAGGCGCTGGCGCACCGTCTGGAGACCCTGTTCGAGCGGGTCAGCACCGGCGCGCCCCTCGGGCGCGAGGCGGCCAACGCGACGCATCTCGCCCTCGACCGGATCGAGGCCTACGTCGCCGCCATCAAGGAGGCGCCGGACGCGGCCATGCCGGGCGACGCGCTGGTCGCGCTCGACCGGTGCCTCGACCCGACCCGGCCGGAGGCGCCCGCGGCGGCCGCCGAGACGCGAGCCGCACCCGCCGCGGCGCCGACCGAGACTCCCGCCCCGGTATCCCGGTCCTCCGCCGGGTCGTCCGCGGAATCCCCGGCCGAGCCCGCGCCGAAGCCCGCGGCTCCGGCCGAGCCGGCGCCGGAGACGGCCCAGACGATCCTGCGCGTGCCGGCCGAGACCGTGGCGGCCCTGTCCCGGGCGAGCCACGACCTCACCGGCGCGCTCGGCGGCGCCCCGGTGGCCGAGGGCCTCGCCCGCATCGCCCGCGCCTGCACCGACCTGCGCCGCCGGGTCGGAGGCTTGGCGGGGGTGGCACAGGCCGCCGACGAGGCCTCCGTCGAGACCGCCAGGGCGGAGCTGCGCGGCCTCGACACGGCGCTCGCGGCGCTGGCCCGCGAGGCCGGCGACCTCGCCCGCCGCCACGCCGCCGCCGCCGCGACCCTCGACGGGGCCGCCGCCCGGGTGCGCGCGGAGGCCGAGCGGCTCGCCCTCGTCCCGGCCGAGACCGTGCTCGGCCTCCTTGCCCGGACCCTGCGCGAGACCGCGCGCGAGCAGGGCCGCGACGTCGCGGTCACCTCCCGCGGCCTCGACGTGCCGGTCGATCGCGCCGTGCTGCAGAGCCTCAAGGACCCGGTCCTGCACGCCCTGCGCAATGCCCTGAGCCACGGTTGGGAGCCGCCGGAGGTCCGCGCCGCCGCGGGCAAGCCCGAGGCGCTGCAGATCGGCCTGGAGGTGGCGCTCCGGGGCGGCCGGCTCCTCGTGACGGTCTGGGACGACGGGCGGGGCCCGGACCTCGCGGCGATCGCCGCCCAGGGCCGCCGTCGCGGCCTCCTCGCTGACGGCGAGGCGCCGGAGCCCGACGCGCTCCTCGCCCTGGTCTTCGAGCCGGGCTTCTCGACGGCGGCCAGCGTCGACACCCTGGCGGGGCGCGGCTTCGGCCTCTCGGTCGTGGCGGATGCCGCCCGTGCCCTCCAGGGCGGCGTGCGCCTCGCGCCCCGCGCCCCGCACGGCAGCCAGCTCGTGCTGAGCCTGCCGCTCGCCGCCTCCCGGCGCAGCCTGCTCCTCGTCGAGGCGGCGGGCGCCACCTACGCCCTGCCGGGCGCGGGCGTGGCGCGCCTGCTGCGGGTCGAGCGCGCCGGCCTGCCCCACGCCATGGGGCGCCCCGTGCTGCGCGTGGCGGACGCGGAGGGCGAGGCGGAGGCGAGCCTGCCGGTGGCGGTGCTCTCCGACCTGCTCGGCCTGCCGGCGGCCGCGCCCGCCCAGACCCTCACCGCGGTGCTGCTGCGGGCGGGCGGCGCCCGCCTCGCCCTCGCGGTCGAGCGGCTGCACGACGTGCGCACGCTCCTCGTCCTGCCGGTGCCGCCGGTGGGCGCCGACCCCGACCTCGTCGCCGGCACCGCGATCCTGCCCGGCGACGTGCCGGTGCTGGTGCTGGACCCGGAGGGGCTGGCCGCCCGCGCGGACGGCGCCCCCGCCGGGCGGGATGGCGGATCCGCGACCGAAGGGGACAGCGCGGCCGTCGGAACCGGGCCGGAATCGCGACGTTCGATGGTGCGCGCGACGATTCTCGTCGTCGATGATTCCATCACCACCCGCACCCTGGAGAAAGGCATCTTGGAAGCGGCCGGCTACCGCGTGGTCGTCTGCGTGGACGGACAGGACGCCCTCGACCGGCTGCGCGCCGAGATCGAGCCGGTCGATCTCGTCCTCGCCGACGTGGAGATGCCCCGCCTCGACGGGTTCGGCCTGCTGCGGGCGCTCAGGGCGGACGAGCGCTTCCGCCGCCTGCCGGCCGTGCTGATGACCTCGCGCGGCGACCCCGAGGACGTCGCCCGCGGCCTCGAACTCGGCGCCGACGCCTACCTGACCAAGCAGGCGTTCGACCAGCGCGGGCTCCTCGACACGATCGGGCGCCTGCTGTGAGCGGGGCCGCCGGGGCGCCGCAGGGCGGGCGCGTGCGGGTGATGCTGGTCGAGGACAGCCTCGTGGTGCGCGAGCTCCTGCGCCACATCGTCTCCCGCGACCCGCGCCTGGAGATCGTCGCCGCCGTCTCCTCCGGCGAGGAGGCGCTGACGATGATCGACGTCGTGCGCCCCGACGTGATCTCGATGGACATCCGGCTCCCCGGCATCGACGGGCTGGAGACCACCCGGCGCATCATGACCGAGCACCCGACGCCGATCGTCGTGGTGGCCGACGCGGTCGAGGATTCCTCGCTGCGCATCTCGATGAACGCGCTGCGCGCCGGTGCCCTCTCGGTCGTCGAGAAGCCGGTGGCGACCACGAACGCGGGCTACGAGGGCGTCGCGGGCGAGATCTGCACGCAGCTCCGGATCATGGCTCAGGTTCCGGTGATCCGGCGCCGGCCGATCGGGACCGAGTGGGCCGGGCGCGGGCCGGCCGCGCGCCCAAGCGCCGCGACGGCCGGCCTGCAGGCGCCGACGGTGCTCGGTATCGCGGCCTCGACCGGCGGGCCCCCGGCGCTCGCCCGGGTGCTCGGTGCGCTCCCCGCCGACTTCCCCCTCCCCGTCCTCCTCGTCCAGCACATGGGCGCGGCCTTCATGGAGGGCTTCGCGAGCTGGCTCGACGGCGTCGTGCCGATGGCGGTCGGCATCGCCCGCGACGGCGAGCAGGCCAGGGCGGGCCGGGTCTACGTGGCGCCCGGCGACCGCCACCTCGAACTCGGCCCCAACCGGAGCCTTCGCATCCTCGATACCGCCCCGGTCTCGGGCCAGCGCCCGGCCGCGACCGTGCTGTTTCGCGCGATGGCCCGGCAATGCGGCGCCTCCGGCATCGGCGTGCTGCTCACCGGCATGGGCGAGGACGGGGCGCTCGGCCTCCTCGACATGCAGGCGGCCGGCGCCCAGACCATCGCCGAGCACGAGAGCACCGCGGTCGTCTACGGCATGCCGGCGGCCGCGGTGCGGCTCGGCGCGGCCCGCAGCGTGCTGCCCCTCGACCGGGTCGCGGGCCAGATCCTGCGCCTCGTCGATCCCGAGGCCGCCCCGTGAGCGTCCCCGTGAGTGCTTCGCCCGAGGCGGCCCCCGAGCCAGGGCCCGCTCCCCACATCCTCCTGGTGGAGGATTCGGAGACGCAGGCGCTGGAGCTGCGCCTCCTTCTCGAACAGAACGGCTTCGCGGTCGCGCGGGCGGCGACGGCGGAGGCGGCCCTCGACCATCTCAATCGCGAGCTGCCCGACCTCGTGGTGGCCGACTACCACCTGCCGGGCATGAACGGCGACGAGCTGACCCGGCAGATGCGCCTGTCGCTGCGCACCCGGGCCCTGCCGCTGCTGATGCTGACCGGCGCCCGCGAGGGCGAGCGCCAGGGCCTGGAGAGCGGCGCCGACGCCTACGTCGCCAAGTCCGACGACCGCGACCTCCTGGTGCTGCGCATCCGCGCGCTGCTGCGCGAGCGCGGCAAGTCCGCGAGCGCCAAGTCCGTGACCGGCAAGTCCGCGACCGGGGAGGCCGTGGCCGGCGAGGCCCCGGGCGCCGCCGGGTTCCGCCGCGGGCGCGTCCTCGTCATCGACGGGAGCGCGACCTACCGCACCTTCCTCGCCGGCCTGCTCGGCCAGGAGGGCCACGCCGTGACCACGGCGGACGGGCCGGCGGACGCGCTCGCCGCCCTCGACCAGGAGGGCGAGCCCTTCGACTGCGTCACCCTCGACCTGCTGAGCCCGTCCTATGACGGGCTGGAGCTGTGCCGGGCGGTCGATGCGCGCCGCACCACCCGGGCGGACGGGGCGGGCTTCCACCTCGTCGGCATCTCGGGCTCGACCCCGGCCAAGGATTTTCTCGTCCGCGCCTACGCGGCCGGCGCCGACGACGTGGTGGCGAAATCCGACGCGGAGGTGCTGGCGCTCCGGGTGCGCGGCCTCGTGCGCCGCCGCCTGCTGGAGGAGGACGACCGCCGCATCGCCGGCGCCTTCGGGGCCCGCGAGCGCGCCGTGGAGCGCGCCCGCGCCGAGGCCGAGGCGGCGGAAGCCCGCGCCAGCCTCGCCGACGCGCTGGAACAGGCCAACACCGACCTCGCCACGGCCAACCGCCGGCTGACCGAGGCGCAGGCCAAGCTCGTCCAGGCCGCCAAGATGGCCTCGCTCGGCGAGCTGGTCGCGGGCATCGCCCACGAGATCAACAACCCGCTGGCCTTCATCCTGGCCCACCAGGGCACGGTCGAGCGCCTGCTCGGCGAGCTGCCCGCGCCCGCCGACGAGCGCGGCGCGCGGGGCCTCGCCAAGGCTCGCGACCGGGTCGGCGCCATGCGGATGGGCCTGACCCGGATCCAGGATCTCGTCCTCAACCTGCGCAAGTTCTCGCGCCTCGACGAGGGCGAGCGGGCGCTCGTCAACGTGCCGGAGGCGATCGAGACCGTGCTGGCGCTGATCCAGCACAAGCTCGGGACCGGCATCGGCGTGGAGCGCGACTTCGCCGGGCGGGCCGAGATCCGCTGCACCCCGGCGCTGCTCAACCAAGTGGTGATGAACATCCTCTCCAACGCCGCCGACGCGATGCCGGAGGGCGGCACCATCCGGATCGCCACCCAGTCGAGCGAGGAGACCGACGAGATCCGCATCAGCGACACCGGCCCCGGCATCCCGGAGGGCTTGCGCGAGAAGATCTTCGAGCCCTTCTTCACCACGAAGCCCGTCGGGTCCGGCACCGGACTCGGCCTCGCGATTGCCTACAGCGTCGTTCAGGCGCATAGCGGCGTCCTCAGCGTGGAGACGGCCCCCGGGGGTGGTGCCTGCTTCGTGATCGGGATCCCGCGGCAGGCTGTGGACGCATGACGCACGGTATCCAGGACGGTTTGCGAGAGAACGGGGTGGGTTTGGCGGCGAGCCGCGGCACGATCCTGGCCGTCGATGACGAGCCGGACATCCTGATCGCCCTCGAGGACCTCTTCGAGGACGATTACCGGGTCCTCACCAGCCCCAAGCCTGCCGAGGCGCTGGAGATCCTGCGGGCCGAGCCGGACATCGCCGTCGTGATCTCGGACCAGCGCATGCCGGGCATGACCGGCGACGCGCTGCTGGCCGAGGCCCGCACCTTCCACGACGCCCAGGCGATCCTCCTCACCGGGTACGCCGACATCACGGCCGTGATCGCCGCGCTCAACCGCGGCGGCATCATCGGCTACGTCACCAAGCCCTGGGACGCGGGGCTCCTGCGCGGCACGGTCCGCACCGCCTTCGAGCGCCACAGCCTCGGGCGGGAGCTCGCCACCGAGCGCGCCCTGCTGCGCGGCCTCCTCGACCACGCCGAGGAGGCGATCTCCTTCAAGGACGCAGGCGGCCGCTTCGTGCGCCTCAACGCCCGCAAGGCGGCGCTGCTCGGACGCTCCGTCGCCGACAGCCTGGGACAGCGCGAGGCGGACCTCGCGCCCGTCGCGCCCGAGAGCGCGGCCGCGGACGCGGCCGCGATCCGCTCCGGCGAGGTCGGCAACGCCCTCGTCTCGGAGGGGCCGCCCGGGGTCGAGCGCTGGACGCAGGTGGTGCGCGTGCCGATCCGCGACGCGGCGGGCGCGGTCGCCCACCTCGCCACGATCGAGCGCGACGTCACCGAGCAGAAGAGCCTGGAGGCGCGCCTGCGCCAGTCCGACAAGATGCAGGCGCTCGGCACGCTCGCCGGCGGCATCGCGCACGATTTCAACAACCTGCTGACCGCCATCCTCGGCAGCCTGGAACTCGCCGTGCCGAAGGTGGAGGGCCAGCCCCGCGTCCAGCGCCTGATCGAGAACGCCCGGGGCGCGGCCGAGCGCGGCGCCTCGCTGACCAAGCGCCTCCTCAGCTTCAGCCGCACCCACGACCTGCACGCCCGCGCCACCGACGTGAACGCGCTGATCGCCGGCATGAGCGACCTGTTCGGGCGCAGCCTCGGCGGGCTGGTCAGCGTGCGGACCGACCTCGCCCCGGACCTGCCGCCCGCGCAGGTCGATCCCGACCAGCTCGAACTCGCGGTGCTCAACCTCTGCATCAACGCCCGTGACGCGATGCCCGACGGCGGCGCCATCGTGATCGCCACGGACCGCCTGCACATCGCCGACGACCCCGATCTCGCCCCCGGCCCCTACGTGCGGGTGAGCGTGACGGACGAGGGCAGCGGCATTCCCCCCGAGATCCTGAAGCGGGTCTGCGAGCCCTTCTTCACCACCAAGGCGGTCGGCCAGGGCACGGGGCTCGGCCTCGCCATGGTGTTCGGCCTCGCCCAGCAATCGAAGGGCCGCTTCAGCATCGAGAGCACGGTCGGGCGCGGCACGCGCGTGGAACTCGCCCTGCCCTGCGCCGAGGCCGCGCCCCGGGCCGCGACGGTGGAGGAAGCCGACGTGCCGGTGGCGAGCCGCCCCGCACGCGTCCTCGTGGTCGACGACGACCCGGAGGTACGCCACGTCACCGCCTCCTTCATCCGCCGCTTCGGCTACCGCGAGGTCGAGGCCGAGAGCGGCGCGGCGGCGGTCGGGATCCTGGAGCGCGAGACCTTCGACCTCGTGGTGGCCGATCTCGCCATGCCGGGCATGAGCGGCGTCGATCTGGCGAACCTCGTGCGTACGCGCTGGCCGGACCTGCCGCTCCTGATCCTCACCGGCCACGCCGAGGCCGTCGAGATCCCCGAGGACCTGCCGGTCCTGGCCAAGCCCTTCCAGTCGGCGGAGCTGGCGCGGCGGGTGTCGGCGCTGCTGGATTGAGGCTCGGGCGGGCGCTGCTCAGCCGCGCTCCGCCAGATCGATCGCGTCCCTCAGCACGCGGCGACCGACCGGGAAGGCCTCGGCGATCAGATCGGCGGCGTGCGCGGTCGGGATGATGCTGTGGGCGAGCGTGTCGCTGTTCCGGCGGGCCTGGTGCTCCAGCGATTCGAGCGTGCGCTCCAGCGCGTCGGGAACCTCGCGCGCCATCACCTCCGCGAGAGCGGGCCGCGCCCGCGCCGCGGCGGCCAGATCGAACACGTCGCGGGCCGTGAAGCGGGCCGAGCGGAAGCGGATCTTCTTCACCAGGATCTCTTCGGGCGTCTCCACCGGAATGCGGCCCGCCCCGTGATCCATCCAGGCGTAGCCCGGCTCCGTCTGGAGGACGACCGACAGGAAGTCGATCTCGCCCTCTGGCCGCTCGTACTTCAGGTAATGGCCTGGCCACTGGTAGGTGCCGGAGATGCGCGCCGCGGCCGGGTTCTGCTGCGGCGTGAAGCGCTTCAGGGGCACGCCCGGCACGAACAGGTCCACGTCGTAGCTGATCCGGTGGTCGATCCAGAGTGCGAGCGCCGTACCGCGGCCGAGGGTCCAGGGCGCGGGCCGCGTCTCGTCGGTCCCGGGGCCGAAGACGTGGTCGAGCGCCGGCAGCGCGAGATCGAGCAGCCGGCGCCACTGCGGGTCAGGCGCGCTCATCGAGCCAGAGCCGCGTGGGGTGATCCGGCGGGAGGCAGCGACGGGCCCCCCTCGCGAGGGCCCCGTAGGTGACAGCGCCGCTGCGGGCGAGGTCGCTGATCGTCTCGACCTCCACCTCGTCGAAGAAGGCGTAGAGATGCTCCGCGCCCGCCTTGTCGGGAGCGCCCAGCGCCGACAGCAGGGTCTCGGTATCGATCGGATCCGGGACCGAGGCATTGATGTGCCGCACAGCCAGAGCCAGCGGCCGTTCCGCGTCGCGCGGCAGAGCTGTCGGCATGGGCGCCTCCCGGGACGTGGTCCCCGACCATCCTGCACCGGCCCGCGCCCGAAATGAAGAAGGCGGCCCCGAGGGACCGCCTTCCGCGAGAGACCGTTGATGCCGGACCGGCTCAGGCCGCGTCGGCAACCTGCTGGCTCGGGCCCGAATCCTTGCCGCGGGCATCGACGTCGCGATCGACGAACTCGATCACGGCCATCGGGGCGTTGTCGCCGTGGCGGAAGCCCGCCTTCATGATGCGGCAGTAGCCGCCCGGGCGACCCTGGTAGCGCGGGCCCAGCACCGTGAAGAGCTTCTTGACCATGTCGGCGTCGCGCAGCTGCGCCATCGCCAGGCGGCGGGTGTGGACGCTGTCGGTGCGGCCGAGCGAGATCAGCTTCTCGACGACCGGGCGCAGGTCCTTCGCCTTCGGCAGGGTGGTGATGATCTGCTCGTGCTTGATCAGCGCGGCGGACATGTTGGCGAACATCGCCTTGCGATGCTCGGCCGTGCGGTTGAAGCGGCGACCGCGGTAACCGTGACGCATGGTGCTGGCCTTTCCGTATGCTGCCGGCCGCCGTGCCAAGGAACGGCCGGTGCCTCCTCAGGAGGCGTCTTCGTTCTCCGCTTGACCCCGCGGCGGGAATTTTTGGGTGGGGCGTCCCGGCTTCGCTGGGACGCCGCCGTCGCGGTGCTGCCGCCCGGCTCAAGCCAGGGCGGCCGCGCGCCCTAGTAATGCTCCTCGAAGCGCTTGGCGAGGTCCTCGATGTTCTCCGGCGGCCAGCCGGGGATGTCCATGCCGAGGTGCAGGCCCATGCCGGCGAGCACT
This sequence comes from Methylobacterium sp. CCH5-D2, assembly GCF_001556475.1. Classification (NCBI taxonomy): domain Bacteria; kingdom Pseudomonadati; phylum Pseudomonadota; class Alphaproteobacteria; order Hyphomicrobiales; family Methylobacteriaceae; genus Methylobacterium; species Methylobacterium sp. CCH5-D2. The sequence goes on from NZ_LSIX01000001.1 coordinate 11,051, forward strand.
TCCTTGATCTCGTTGAGCGACTTGCGGCCGAAGTTCGGCGTGCGCAGCATCTCGCCCTCGGACTTCTGGATGAGGTCGCCGATATAGACGATGTTGTCGTTCTTCAGGCAGTTCGCCGAGCGGACCGAGAGCTCCAGCTCGTCCACCTTCTTGAGCAGGGCCGGGTTGAAGGGCAGCTGCGGCGCGAGCGGGGCGGCCTCTTCCTTGCGCGGATCCTCGAAGTTCACGAAGACCTGCAGCTGGTCCTGGATGATGCGCGCGGCGTAGGCCAGCGCGTCCTCCGGCGAGACCGCGCCGTTGGTCTCGACCGTCATGGTCAGCTTGTCCTTGTCGAGATCCTGGCCCTCGCGGGTGTTCTCGACGCGGTAGGAGACCTTGGTGACGGGGGAGAACAGCGAGTCGACCGGGATCAGGCCGATCGGCGCGTCCTCGGGGCGGTTGCGCTCGGCCGGGACGTAGCCCTTGCCGGTGGCGACCGTGAACTCCATGCGGATCTCGGCGCCGTCGTCCAGCGTGCAGATCACGAGGTCGGGGTTCAGCACCTGCACGTCGCCGGTGACCGCGATGTCGCCGGCCGTGACGAGGCCGGGGCCCGTCTTGCGCAGGGTCATGCGCTTCGGGGTGTCCGACTGCGAGCGGATCGCGATCGTCTTGATGTTCAGGACGATGTCGGTGACGTCCTCGCGCACGCCCGGGATCGAGGAGAACTCGTGCAGCACGCCGTCGATCTGCACGGCGGTGACGGCCGCGCCCTGCAGCGAGGAGAGCAGCACGCGGCGGAGCGAGTTGCCGAGGGTGGTGCCGAAGCCGCGCTCCAGCGGCTCGGCCACGACGGTGGCGACGCGCTTCGGGTCGTCGCCGGTCGTCACCTGCAGCTTGTTCGGCTTGATCAGCTCTTGCCAGTTCTTCTGAATGACCACGGTCCTACCTCTCGCCTCTCACGCGTGCCGCCCGGAGGCGTCTCGCGTTTCGGCCGGCCCGCCTGGCTGCCCCCGCCCGCGGAACCGGTCCCTGAATGAAACCTATTGTGCGGCGACCCAGAGCTCCGGCACGAAGCTGTAGGCCGCCCCGTCCCGCGCCACGTAGCCGAGCGCCGGGAATTCGAGGTGGTTGCCGGCGATGAAGCTCCGGTCGTTCGCCACCATGTCGAGCACGCGCTTGCGGGTCTCGCGCGCCTGCTCGACATCGACGTCGAAGACCATGCCGGCCTCCGGCTGCTTGAACTGGATCGCGGGCAGATGCACCACGTCGGTCCAGCTGAACAGGCTCTTGTCCCCGGAAACGATCCGGAAGCCCGTGTGCCCCGGCGTGTGGCCGGGCAGGTGCACGGCCTCGATGCCGGGCAGAACCTCGCCGCCCCGGTGGTAGCGCAGGCGGCCGCCGTAGGGCGCCACCGCGTTCCGGGCGTTCTCGAAATAGGACTTGGCACCCTCCGGCGCGCGGGCCAGCGCGTCCTCGCCGAGCCAGTGCGCCGCCTCGTCGGTGTGCAGCACGATCTCGGCGTTCGGGTAGCGCCCCTGCCCCCGCTCGTCGATCAGCCCGCCGACATGGTCGGGATGCAGGTGCGAGACCAGCACCGTACCGATCTCCTCCGGCCGGACCCCCGCGAATGCCAAAGCTGCGGGCACATGGCCGAGCGTGGGACCGCCGAGGCTGCCCATGCCAGCGTCGATCAGGACGGGCTTGCGGCCCGGGCCCGTGATCAGGAAGGCGTTGAGCGTGATGCGCGGGTCCTGGGCGCGAAAGCCGGCGGCCTGGAGGCTGCCGGCCTCTTCCTTGGAGATGCCCGCGACCAGATCGAGGGAGCCCTGCAGGTACCCGTCGTTGAGGACCGTGACCGTGAGGTCGCCGACCGGCCAACGCAGGGCGCCTGGAAGTGCCTTCGAGCTGTCCGTCACGCAGATCTCCCCGTTCGCATGCACTCGTGGGCGGCGCCGTCGAGACGACCCCGCCCTGTGGCACGGCCCCGCGACGGGGCCGTGTCGGTCGCACGATCAGACGCGACGGCGCTTGCGCGGACGGCAGCCGTTATGCGGGATCGAGGTCACGTCGCGGATCGAGGTGACGGTGAAGCCCGCGGCCTGAAGGGCGCGCAGCGCCGACTCGCGGCCCGAACCGGGGCCCGAGACCTCGACTTCGAGGGTGCGCATGCCGTGCTCGGCGGCCTTGCGGGCGGCGTCCTCGGCGGCGACCTGCGCGGCGTACGGCGTCGACTTGCGCGAGCCCTTGAAGCCCATCGCGCCCGACGAGGACCACGAGATCGTGTTGCCCTGCGCGTCGGTGATGGTCACCATCGTGTTGTTGAACGAGGCGTTCACGTGCGCGACGCCCGAGACGATGTTCTTGCGCTCGCGGCGGCGGACGCGTTGCGGTTCCTTGGCCATAATCTGCTCGTCTGTCCTTCAGGCACGCCCGTAATGCCAGGCGCTCGGGATTCTTTTGGGATGTCGGCGGCGCGCCTCTTGAGAACCGCGGCGCCTGTCCGGGGCCGCAGAGGGACACCCGTACGACGGAGAGGAGGCCGAGCGCAGCACGGCCTCCCAAGTCCGAAAACCTTACTTCTTCTTGCCGGCGATCGGCTTCGCCTTGCCCTTGCGGGTGCGGGCGTTGGTGTGGGTGCGCTGGCCGCGGACGGGCAGCTGCTTGCGGTGACGGAGGCCGCGGTAGCAGGCCAGGTCCATCAGGCGCTTGATGTTCATCGAGACTTCGCGGCGCAGGTCGCCCTCGACGATGTAGTCGCGGTCGATCGTCTCGCGGATCTGGAGCACCTCGGCGTCGGTGAGCTGGTTCACGCGGCGCTCCGCCGGGATGCCGACCTTGCCGGTGATCTCCTCGGCCTTCTTGGGGCCGATGCCGTGGATGTACTGCAGCGCGATGACGACGCGCTTGCCGGTCGGGATGTTGACGCCTGCGATACGGGCCAAGATACACTCCATCGCCGAACCGTGCGGTCCGGTCTTTCTGATTGCCGCGCGTCCGGTGGAGTCCGGCCCCTGCGCGCCCGTCGAACGACGACACGGCCCGCGGCCGCCCGATCAGGGCACCTCGAGCCACGTTTCGAATGGACGAAGACCGGCCTGCTAGCGCGGGCCGGTCCTCCTGTCAACAGCAGTTGTGGACGGAAACGCGATCAGGCCCCCGCCGTCTCGGCGTGGGGCTCGAGGATCGTCATCAGCGCGGCCGTGACCGTGTCGATCGGCTGCATGCCGTCGATCGTCTCCAGCTTGCCGGCCTGGGCGTAGTAGTCGGAGAGCGGCGCCGTCTGGGCCCGGTAGGCTTCCAGGCGGGACTTGAACACCTCGGGCGTGTCGTCCTTGCGCACCGGCAGGCCCTTGGCGGCGGTCTCGGCAGCCCGCGTGGCGATGCGGCCGACCAGCGCGTCCTCGTCCACCTTCAGCTCGACCACGGTCGAGAGCGCGATGCCCTTCTGCTCCAGCATGGCGTCGAGGGCCTTGGCCTGCTCGACGGTGCGCGGGAAGCCGTCGAGGATGAAGCCGCGCCGCGCGTCCGCCTCCTCGATCCGGTCGGCCACGATGCCGACGACGATCTGATCGGAGACGAGGCCGCCCGATTCCATCACGGCCTTCGCCTCGAGGCCCACCGGCGTGCCGGCGGCCACCGCGGCGCGCAGCATGTCGCCGGTCGAGAGCTGGGGGATGCCGAAACGTGCCACGATCCGCTCGGACTGGGTGCCCTTCCCCGCGCCGGGCGGTCCGAGCAGAATGATGCGCATGGCCGTGTGTCCTCGTCCTTGTCCGCTCTGGCAGCGGCTTCCGGGGCGATGGCGAAGCCTCCCCGGCATCGCCTTGGGTGGTGGGTTTGTAGCCGGGTTCTACCGCGGAGGGCAGCCGGACCAAAGACGGGGAGCGTGCATTCTCCCCGTCCTGTTCCGCGTCTCAGCGCCGGCGCTGCGTGGTCGAGGCGCCGCGCAGCTTGGCCTTCTTCACCAGCCCCTCGTACTGGTGCGCCATCAGGTGCCCGTGGATCTGGGCCACCGTGTCCATCGTCACCGAGACCACGATGAGGAGCGAGGTGCCGCCGAAGGCGAGGCTCTGCGAGGAGAGCGCCATCGCCAGGATCTCGGGCGCGAGGCAGACGAAGGTCAGGTAGAGCGCGCCGATCACCGTGATGCGGGTGAGCACCTTGTCGATGAAGGCCGCGGTGCGCTCGCCCGGACGGATGCCCGGGATGAAGCCGCCATGCTTCTTCAGGTTGTCGGCCGTCTCCTGCGGGTTGAAGACCACCGCCGTGTAGAAGAACGTGAAGAAGATGATCAGCGCCGCGTAGAGCAGCATGTAGACCGGCTGGCCGTGGCCGAGCAGCGTGGTCAGCGTGCCGAGGAAGCCGGACGAGCCCTGGTTCGCCGAGAAGCTCGCCACGGTCGCCGGCAGCAGCAGCAGCGAGGAGGCGAAGATCGGCGGGATCACGCCCGAGGTGTTGAGCTTGAGCGGCAGGAACGAGGTCTGGCCCTCGTACATGCGGTTGCCGACCTGACGCTTCGGGTAGTTGATCAGGACGCGGCGCTGGGCGCGCTCCATGAACACGATGAAGTAGATCAGCGCGACGGCGCCGACCGCCGAGCCGAGCAGCGTGGCGGGCGACATGGCGCCGGTGCGGCTGAGTTCGAGCGCGCCCGCGATCGCCACCGGCAGGTGGGCCACGATACCGGCGAAGATGATGAG
>NZ_LSIX01000009.1:0-2659 GCF_001556475.1 Methylobacterium sp. CCH5-D2
GCTCCGGCTCCCGCGCCGCGGCGCAGGAGCCGGAGCCGATGCCCGCGCCGTCCGGCGCGCCGGAACCGGCCGGGTTCGCGCTCGCTCCGCTCGTCGCCCGGCTGGGCGACGGCCCGCGCCGGACTTCGGGCCGCACGGTGCTGGTGGTCGAGACCGAGCCGCGCCGGGACGGCGACCTGCCGGACGCGCTCGCCCGGCATCTCGCGGCGGGCGCCGCGACGCTCGCGATCGACCTGAACGGCCCGGAGGAGGAGGCGGACGAACCCGGCCTCACCGACCTCGTCGCCGGCGAGGCCGCCTTCCAGGATGTGATCCAGGCCGCGGGCGGCCTGCAGCGGATCGCGACCGGGTCCGTGGACACGCAGGTGCTGCTGGACGAGCCCGACGTCCTGGCCGCGACCGTGGATGCCACGGCGGAGGCCTACGACTGGGTGGTCTTCCGCCTGCGCCTCGTGCCGGAGGTCCTGGCGCTGCTGGCGCAGCTCGCCCCCCAGATGGACAGCGTGATCCTCGCCTCGAACGCCTCGGCGGACGATCCCGAACTCGGCGACCTGTTCGGCCTCGCCGAGGATGCGGGCGCCGGGCAGGTGCTGGTGGCCCAGGACCGTCCCGCGCGCCGCGCCGAGCCGGTAACGGAGCCGGTCGCGGAGCCGATGGAGCTGCGCCTCTCCGCCGCCTGAGGCCGGCCCGAGGTCGGCCCAAGGCCGGCCCGAGGTCGGCCAAAGGCCGGCGCACTCACGCCGGTGGGCGTTCCCGCGCCCGCAGACGCCGCACGCGACCGAGCAGGGCGAAGATGCGGGGATCGCGCTTGATCCGGCGCTTCAGCCGGGTGAGCCCGGCCGCGGCGAGCGCGAAGGCCCGGCCCCGCGGGGTGACCGGCAGGACCGGCTGAGCGATCGCGATGGTCTCGTCGCAGGTGTTCTGCTTGTAGCGCGCCTCGCCGAGCCCGAGATCGAGGCTGCGCCGGCCCCGAGCCGCCTGGTCGCGCACGAGATGCTGCAGCAGCAGGTCGCCGGGGCTGGAGCGGGCGACCTCCGCCTCGGCGTCGAAGGCGGTGAGCATGCCGCTGAACCGGTGCGCGTCCACCGCGCCCGCGAAGGTCGCGAGCACGCGGCCGCGGCCAGTCGCCACGAGCGCGTGGATCTCGATCGCCGGGTCGGGCCCCGCGGCGGCGCGCTCGAGGAAGGCGCGGGTGGCGGGGTCGGCGTAGGGGTTGCGCAGCCCGAGTGCGGCGAGCCGCGCCGCCTTCTGCTCGTGGAAGGCCGCCAGGAACGCGACGCGCTCCCCCGGCGTCTCGGCCCGGACGTAGGCGAGGGGGCCGAGGCTCTCGGTCAGGCGCCTCTCCTTCGCGCGCAGCTTCTTGCGGGCCTCCGCGCTGAAGGCGCGCCGCAGGCTGGCCTCCGGATCGGGCCCGAGCCGCATGCCGTAGGCATCGCTCGGGGCCGGTGGCGCCCCGGCCGCCAGGGGGTTCGGCGTCCCATCCCAGAGACGGGGCTGGGGCCCGAGCAGGAACACGTCGATCCCCGCCTTCCGGCCCGCCCGCGCGAGCGCGCGCCGCAGCGCCGCGGGCGCGAGCGCCGCGGCCTCGGGATCGGCGAAGAGCGGCAGGTGGAAGTTCGCCTGCCCGCCGCCGACGACCCGCGCGACCCGCACGCCGAAGGACCGGCCCACGCTCAAGGGCAGGAGCAGGCGCGGGCGCCCGGCCGCATCCCGCAGGACGAGCACCCGGATACCGGTGGGATCGGGCAGGGCGGCGACGTAGGCCGAGACCCAGGCGAAGCGCTGATAGGGCGTGGCGAGGATGCCGCCGCGCGCCTCAAGGCCGCGCCACAGATCCTCGGCGGCCGCGAGCCCGGGCAGGATCTCGGCCCGCAAGCCTTGACCGGCCGCGTCGGCGAGGCGTCCGTCGTGGTTCGGGACCGGAACCGTCATGCGCTCCCCGCGTGCCCGGACCGCCGCGTCCGGGACGGCCTGCACGGGTCCGCGGCCCATGGCGAGTGAGCCGGGCCAGGACGTCGAACAAGAACACCGAGCAAGTGCAAGCAAGACCCCGTAGCACGCGGCTTGATGAAAGTGGACGATGCAGCGCGAGCGATCTCAATCACGCCGCCACTTTCCCCTTCCTTTACCGGCGCGCTGCTAGAAGCCGGCCTCGCGCCCGCTCCCGGGCTCCGGGCTCGGCCGCCATGCTCTCCTCCCGCAGCCGCCACCGCCTGTTCGAGGCCGGGTTCCGGGCGGTCGCCGTGAGCGGCGCGGATCGCTGGCTCGCCCCGCTCGCCCGCGGGCGCGGCCTGATCCTCACCTTCCACCACGTCCGGCCCGAGCCGCCCGGAGCCTTCGCGCCGAACCGGCTGCTGGCGATCACGCCGGACTTCCTCGACCTGACGCTCGGGACGCTGCGGGCGCGCGGCTTCGAGCTCTGCCCGCTCGACGCGGTGCCCGAGCGCCTCGCGCGCGAGACCGGGCCGCCCTTCTGCGCCCTGACCTTCGACGACGGCTACCGCGACAACGCGGTCCACGCCGCGCCGGTGCTGGCCCGGCACGGCGCGCCCTGGACGCTGTTCGTGGCGAGCGACTTCGCCGCGGGCGAGGGCCGGCTCTGGTGGGTCGAGCTGGAGCGCGCGGTGGCGCGCCTCGACCGGGTGCGGCTGGAGGCGGG
>NZ_LSIX01000098.1:0-5894 GCF_001556475.1 Methylobacterium sp. CCH5-D2
GGCGCCAGCACGGCATGCCCGTGAAGGTGGTGCGCATCTTCAACACCTACGGGCCGCGCATGCACCCCAACGACGGGCGCGTGGTCTCGAACCTGATCGTGCAGGCGCTCAGGGGCGAACCGATCACCCTCTACGGGGAGGGCACGCAGACGCGCTCGTTCTGCTACGTGGACGACCTCGTCGAGGGCCTGATCCGGATGATGGAGACGGGCCCCGCGGTGACGGGGCCGGTCAACCTCGGCAATCCGGGGGAGTTCACCATCCGGGAATTGGCCGACCTCGTGCGCGAGCTGACAGGTTCGACCTCGGAGATCGTGCACCGGCCGCTGCCGCCCGACGACCCGCGCCAGCGCCGGCCCGATATCGCGCAGGCGGAGGAACTGCTCGGCTGGGCGCCGACCATCCCCCTGCGCGAGGGGCTCGCCCGCACGATCGATTATTTCCGCACGGTGCTGTCGCACAAACCGGTCGGGGCTTGAGCGCATGCCCGACATCATCGTCCTGAGGCCCTCGCCGGACTGGCCGCGCTTCGACCTCTGCGAATCCCGCGCCTTCCTGTCCGGGGTCGGCTTCGATCCGGATCTGGTGATCGACTTCGCGGCGGTCTGGGACCGGACCTTCACGCGCGACTACCGTTCCGTCCGCGAGGCCGTGAAGCAGCTCGCTCTCGCGAGTTACCGGGCGGTGGCGGGGGCGACGCTCGTGCCGCTCGCCGCCTTCGTGCCCGGATCCTGCGCCCCGGGGGACCGCATCCTCTTCGCGGACGACGACGACTGGCTCAGCCCAGGCCTGTTCGGTGCCCTGCCGGCACCCGGGCCCGAGACGGGTCCGGACGGCTACCGCTGGGGATCCCTGCGAATCGGCCTCGATTTCGATCCGACCGCGCCGGGCGCGCCGTTCTGTGCGGCACGCCCGCTCGGGGAGATCGTCTACACCAACAATTACGCGCTGTCCGGGCGCGGTCTCGTCCGGGCCGGCGTTGCGGGCGCGGGCGAGCACACGGCCGCGCAGCGCACCTTCGGTGCGGCGGATTTCCAGGTCGAGGACTGTCCGCTCTACCTGTCCTGCGCGGTCAAGCACCCGTGCAGCACGGTCGCCGTGCGAGCCCAGATGGCGGCCGGGTTCCGAGAGGCGCCGGAGCGGTTCCTGGAGCGGTTCCAGCGGGCTCTTGAGGAGGCCGTCGTCCCGCCGGAGGGCTCCTGGGTCGCGCCGCGCCTCGAGGCGCTGCGGACCCTGTTCGCCGACATCCGCTCGCGTTGACGGGGGCGGTCCGGCGGATGGGCCGACGGATGGGCCGACGGATGCGTGGGGCGTCCGTCCTCGGCGCTTCCGCGATCCCGCGCCCTCGCCGTCCACGGGAGCCCGTCGCGGCGGGACACCCGGTCGGCGTGCTCCGCGCGGACCGGGCTCGACGGGCGGGCGTCGTGTTGGCGCTCGGTCGGGTTTCGTGCTACTTTCTTACAGGTGGTGTTGTGGAGGTTCTCTCAAGCATTCCGTAAGCCTTTCGGCAAGCAGGAGCGCTTCCGTCCCGTGCGGTTGCACGGTCGAGAAACAAGAACGTCTTATTCGTTGCCGCGGCTCGGCTGCTGGGGGTGTTGATGCTGCTGTTTCTCGTCGTCGTGGCAGCCGCCGGCGCGCTCCTGGCCTATGCGATTGCCTGGGTTCCGGTTCTTTTGCTCGGCATCCTGCTGTTCCTCGCCGTCCTGATCTACACCGTGCCGACGGACGGCGTCCTCGTCGCGCTCGGCTGCGGGGCCCTCGCGGTGACGATCCTTCAGGTCAGCTACGCCGTCGCCGGCTTCCTGCTCAACAGGCCGGAGCGCGCCGCCGCGCCGTCGGGCGTCTTCCGCCGCACCAAGCACGTCCACTCGAAGGACTAGCCGGCCGGCCCGCTCATTCCCCCGCCAGCCGCGCGGGCGCCGGCGTGCCGACGGGCTTGAGCGCGGCGAGGCGTTCCTCCAGGAAGGCCAGGACGGCGTCGCGGTCGCCCGCGGCCTGCCGGTTCCACCGGGCGATGTTCGCCGCGGCCTGCGCGGCGCTGCGCGCCCGCCAGCCCGGCTCGGCGAGGCGCCCCGCGACCGCGCGCGCCGCGCCGTCCGGGTCGGCGATGTCGACGAGCAGGCCGGACGTGCCCAGAACCTCGCGGAACACCGGCTTGTCGGGCGCGACCACGAGGAGGCCCGCGAACTGCATCTCCAGGAGCGGGAGGCCGAGGCCCTCGTCGTGGGAGCTGCACAGGAACAGGTCGAACGTATCGATGACCCGGCGCGCGGCGTCGTCGTCGAGAAAACCTCGCAGCCGGACGTGGGGCATCTCCCGCAGGCGCGCGGCGTCCTCGCCCCAGCCGCTGCGGCCGATGATGTGCAGCTCCACCCTCCGCCCGAGCGCGCGCGCGAGATGCTCGCACAGGCGCGCCGCGCCGACGAAGTTCTTGCGCGGCTCGATCGTTCCCATCGCGCCGACCACGAGCGGCCGGTCCTCCGCGTCCGCGCGCGGATGGGCGGCGAGGCCGAACACGTTCCGGATCCCCGGCCGGTAGGGCAGGACCGTCGCGTCCGGCCGCACGGCGGCGCGCAGCGCCTCGGCGGTGGTCTCGGAATTCGCCAGGAAGTAGCGCAGCCGCGCCAGCGCCGCCCGGAAGGGCCCGACCATGTAGAGCTTCGCCGAGCGGTTGAGTTCGTCGGTCCGGGTCAGCAGGAAGAGGTCGTGGACGTAGAAGACCGTCCGCTCCGGCAGCCGCGTCATCACGGGCGAGGGCGGGTAGCCGGAGAACAGCCAGAGCTTGTCCCTGTGGGCGAGCGCCGCGGCCGGGATCGCCAGCCTCTGGTTCAGCATCATCGAGGGGCGGCTGCCCGAGGCGTCCCATCCGGCAACCGGCAGCGGCGCGAGCGCGGCCTCCGAGAACAGTTCCTCGGTGATGCGCTCGATGCCGGAGGCGCGGCGTCCGAGATGGGTTCGATCGACGACGAGGGCGGGTCCTGGAATCATGCTGAGCCTACCGCAGGAGGGGCCGCGCCGGCAGGCGGGCGCGGCCGGGCGCCGGCGGGGCCTGCCCGATCTCGATGATGCCCTTCACCAGCCACAGGAGCGCGGCCGTCTTGATGCTCAGGAAGCCGTAGCTGACCAGCGAGTTGAAGCAGACATAGAGACAGAGCGCGTGGTTGAAGCAGATCTGCTCGCGGGTCGCGTACCGGGAGCAGCACGAGCAGAAGAGCCAGAACAGGGCCAGCCCGAAGATGGATTGCGTCGTGATGATGTAGCCGACGCCGCTGTCGACCGCCTTGTCGATGAACGCCTCCGACAGGCCGAGGAATTCCGAGACGTCGTAGGATTCGAGCAGGTCGGTCGTCCAGACCACCCGGCCCAGGAAGTCGTCGTTGCCGCGGGCCGGATCGACGATGTGCACGAACACGAAGGCCGCCAGCAGGATGCCCGGGAGGTAGAGCGCGGGCAGGTAGCGCGACCAGCGCCGCCAGAACACGCAGACGAACAGCGTCGCGAAGAAGGTCACGAAGGCGAGGCGGCCGTCGCAGGCGACGATGAGGAACAGGTTGGTCGAGAGCAGGTAGGCCCGGCTCTTCCAGCCGAGGCTGCGCCAGAGCGCGAACAGGTAGGCCGACGCGATGATGCAGTAGGTGCCCAGCGAGACCGGCTCGAGGAAGACCGAGGACACGCGGTGGCTCGCCATCACGGCGTCGGCGATGCTCAGGAAACGCGCGTTCGGGCGCGTCGCGCTGACGAAGAGGTCCGAATCCGAGTTCCAGAAATCCGCTTCCGTCAGGCCGCGGGTGGCGATGAAGTAGTCCTTGACGTGGAACAGGCTCGAGTACAGGTCCGTCCGGAAGGCCTCCAGGGCCCCGATCGTGAAGACGATCGTGTGCCCGATAAGGACGTAGCGGTTGAGGTAGCGCCGATCGGTGCACAGGCCGAGCATGAAGAAGGTCGGCGCGATCAGGAGGTCGCGGAAGTACTTCACGCTGGTCGCCGGATCCACGATCGCGCTGCGCAGGATCATGAACAGGAACAGCCAGACGATGAACGCCACCGCGAGGTTCATCTCGCGCCGGTGATGCAGCAGCGCGACGAGGAGGCAGCCGAGCGTCAGCGCGCCCTCGAGGGCGATCACCACGGCGGGCGTCAGCGGTCGGACGTTGCCGTTCACGAAGGCGAGCGCGGCGTTGAAGGTGAGCGCGGTCAGCATCAGCCAGTACGGCAGATGCAGGAGGCGCGTCCCCGCGGCGGCCGTCGCGCGCCCGGCCGGCACCGCGGACCAGATCGGACCGGCCAAACCTGCGGGGATCGGGGAGGCGGACGACATCTCGGGCTCCTCGTGGAATGGTCGCGCCGCCCCCCAGGGGGCGGCGCGCGGTCGGTCCGGCAGCCCTAGATGGTCTGGTTGTAGGCGCCGACCTCTGGGTTCTGGCGCAGGACGGCGTCGACGGCCTCGAACATGGCGCGCAGGCGCGCCTCCGAGACCGGGCTCTCGACGACCACCACCAGCTCGGGCTTGTTGGAGGAGGCGCGCACCAAACCCCAGGTGCCGTCCTCGGCCGTCACCCGCACGCCGTTGACGGTGACGAGGTCCACGATCCTCTGCCCCGCCACCGGCTCGCCCGCCGCCTGCAGCGCCCGGAAGCGCGCGGTCACCTTGTCCACCACGCCGTACTTCGCCTCGTCGGCGCAGTGGGGCGACATGGTCGGCGAGCCCCAGGTCTGCGGCAGCGCCCGGTAGAGCTCGGCCATGGAGCGGCCGGGGTTGCGGTCGAGCATCTCCAGCACCGCGATCGCGGTGAGCAGCCCGTCGTCGTAGCCCCGCCCGATCGGTTCGTTGAAGAAGAAGTGGCCCGACTTCTCGAACCCGGCCAGCGCGGAGAGTTCGTTGACCCGCCGCTTGATGTAGGAGTGGCCCGTCTTCCAGTAGTCGGTCCGCGCTCCGACCCGCTGCAGCTCGGGGTCGCTGGCGTAGAGGCCGGTGGACTTCACGTCCACCACGAAGGTCGCGTCCGGATGCAGCCGGCCGAGGTCGCGCGCCAGCATCACGCCGATCTTGTCGGCGAAGATCTCGTGGCCCTCCTCGTCGACCACGCCGCAGCGGTCGCCGTCGCCGTCGAAGCCGAGCCCGACATCGGCGCCGGTCTCCTTCACGGCCTCGGCGATGGCGTGCAGCATGGCCATGTCCTCGGGGTTGGGGTTGTAGCGCGGGAAGGTCCAGTCGGGGGCGACATCCAGCGGCACCACCTCGACGCCGAGGGACTCGAGCAGGCGGGGCGCGAAGGCGCCGGCGGTGCCGTTGCCGCAGGCGGCGACCACCTTGAGCTTGCGGGTGAGGGGCTTGGCGCGGCTCTTCAGGTCGGCCAGGTAGGTCTCGGCGAAGTCGGGCACGTATTCGTAGGCGCCGCCGCTGCGGTACTGGAAGGCGCCGGTGAGCACGATCTCTTTCAGCCGGCCCATCTCGTCGGGGCCGAAGGTCATGGGGCGCTCGGCGCCCATCTTCACGCCGGTCCAGCCGTTGTCGTTGTGGGAGGCGGTGACCATGGCCACGCAGGGGCAGTCGAGGGCGAACTGTCCGAAATAGGCCATGGGGGAGAGGGCCAGCCCGATGTCCTTCACGCGCAGGCCGGCGGCCTGCATGCCGGCGATGAGGGCGAGCTTGATGGAGGAGGAGTAGGCGCGGAAGTCGTGGCCGGTGACGATGTCGGGGCGCACGCCGCGCTCGTGCACGAGGGTGCCGATCCCCAGCCCGAGCGCCTGGACGCCCATCAGGTTGATCTCGTCGGGAAACAGCCAGCGCGCGTCGTACTCGCGAAAGCCGGTCGGCTTGACCAGGGGCGCCTGCTCGAACCCGAACGTGTTGGGCAAAAGCGCAGCTTGCGGCGTCGGAAACATCGCGGGTC
>NZ_LSIX01000990.1:0-2511 GCF_001556475.1 Methylobacterium sp. CCH5-D2
CGCCCGTGCGCTTCCCCTCCCCCCTCTGCGGGGGAGGGTGGCCCGCGAAGCGGGTCGGGTGAGGGGAACCACGCTGCTGGCACAGGCTCAGCGTCGATGCCGAGCGCCATCCGGCACCGTCGCTCCCCTCACCCGACCCGGCCTCACGGCCGGCCTACCCTCTCCCGCAGAGGGGAGAGGGAGGCGCGTCGCCGGAACGCGGCGCGGAAGTCGGCGCCGGCCCTCAAGCGCCCGATCATCCCCAGGAGCCCCCCGATGTCCACCACCCGCAACCTTGCGCTGCCGCTGATCGCGGCGGCGCAGGCGCAGAAGCACGTCACCCACAACGAGGCGCTGGCCCTCCTCGATGCCCTGGTGCAGATCGCCTGCCTCGACAAGGACCGCCCCGCCCCGCCGCCGAGCCCCGCGGAGGGCGACCGCTACCTCGTGCCGGACGATCCCGGCGGGGCCTGGACGGGCCTCGCGGGTCAGGTCGCCTGCTTCCAGGGCGGCGTCTGGATCGGGCTCGTGCCCCGGCCCGGCTGGCTCGCCTGGCTCGTGGACGAGGGCGAGGCCTACCTGTTCACCGGAGCGGGCTGGATCCCGCTCGCCGCGACCCTGCGCAGCTTGCGGAACCTCGCCGGCCTCGGCGTCAACGCGGTGCCGGACGCGGAGAACCGCCTCGCCGTGAAGGCGGACGGCGCCCTGTTCTCCTGGGACGAGACGAAGCCCGAGGCGGGCGACATCCGCCTCGCGCTGAACCGGCGGGCGGCGGGACGCGACGCCGCGCTGAGCTTCCAGACCGGGTTCTCGGCCCGCGCGCTCTTCGGCCTCCTTGGAGGCGACGACCTCGCGCTGAAGGTCTCGGGGGACGGCGCCGCCTTCGTCACGGCTCTCAGCGTCGCGGCGGGAAGCGGGCGCGTGCGCCTCCCTGCGGGGCTCGACGGCACCCCGGTCGGCACCGCCGAGCCGGCCGCCGCGCGCTTCTCGGCACTGACCCTCGTGCCGGCCTCCGCCGACCCCGCGGGCGGCGCGCTCGGGCAGATCGCGGTCAACAGCAGCGCGGGCGCGCTGAAATGGTTCGACGGCGCGAAGTGGGCGCGCATCGCCAACCTCGCGAAGTTCTCCGCCCGCACGAACTACGACAACTACATCCCGGCCGGCGCCTGGACCAGGATCGCCTTCAACGAGGCCGACAGCAACGACCAGGGCGCCTTCCGGGCAGGCCAGAACCGCTTCGTCGCGCCGGAAGCGGGGCTCTACCGGCTCGGCGCGGCCCTGACCTACCGGCGCAACGGCACGAGCCAGCCGAGCCTGTTCGAGGCGCGGCTGTACCGCGGCGGCGCCCCCGCCGGACGCGGCCGGTCCGCCGCCGCGGGGCCCCTCGCGGACGGCGTGAGCGGGCTCCTCATCGACGCCGTGCTGCCGCTGGCGGCCGGCGAGTGGGTCGAGGTCTTCGCCCGCTTCACCGGCGCCGACGGCTACGCGGCGGCGGCCGATTCCGCCTTCCACGGCGCCCAGCTGCCCTGACACCCCGGAGGGAACCCATGGATCTCAGCCCCGTCGGCGAGGCCGTCCTCGTCGCGCGCGAGGGCCGGCGGCTGGCCGCCTACCGCGACAGCGTCGGCGTCTGGACCATCGGCATCGGCCACACCTCCGCGGCCGGGCCGCCGCGGGTCGTGCCGGGCCTGACCATCACGGCGGCGGAGTGCGACGCGATCTTCTCGCGCGACGTCGCGGCCTACGTCGCGGCCGTGCGGGCGGGCCTCGCGGTCCCGGTGGGCCAGCACGCCTTCGACGCCCTGGTCTCGGTCTGCTTCAACATCGGCCCGGCGGCGTTCACCCGCGCGACCTTCCTGAAGCGGCTCAACGCGGGCGACCTCGCGGGCGCCCGCGCGGCCCTGCTCTGGTGGGACAGGCCCGCCGCGATCCGCGGCCGGCGCGCGGCGGAGGCCGAGCAGCTCGTCACCCCCTACGCGCGCGGGTTGCCCCGGCCGGTGGCGGGCGCCCGCCCGGTCGCGGCCGTGCCGGATGCCGCGGTGCCGACGCCCGCCATCCGGCCGGTCGTCGCACCGCCCGGCCCGCTGGCGCGCCTCCTGGCCCGGCTCGACGCCCTCCGGGCCGGCCCACGCCGCGCCTGACGCCTCTCCCGAGCCGGCCGGGTCTGCCGCGCAACCTGCGACACCTGAGGATTCCCATGCCCCGCACGCTCACGCTCGCGGCGACCGCGCTCGCCTGCCTCACCCTCCCGCCGGGGACCGCCCTGGCGGCCGACGCCGCCGTGATCCTGCCCTGGGGCGACTGGCTCGTCGCCCTCGCCCAGACGCTGCAGGCGGTGCTCTCGCCGATGCTCATCGCCCTCGTCACGGGCCTGATCGCCCGCTTCGCGCCGCTCCTCGGCTACGTCGTCTCGCGCGGGATGGTCGAGGGCATGGTTGCCCGCGTCACCGACTACGCCCTCAACGCCGTCGCGGGCGCCGCCAAGGGACGGGTGCTGACCGTGCCGGTGGGCTCGGCGGTGATCGCCGCGGC
>NZ_LSIX01000991.1:0-6863 GCF_001556475.1 Methylobacterium sp. CCH5-D2
TCGACGCGCGTTCAGGCCCTCGCCTCTTTCGGGAACGTCATACCCCTCACCCTGTCCCTCTCCCTATAGGAGAGGGGACCCGAGCTTCAGCCTGAGAGGATCCCGCAGAACCGAGCGCTTCAACCGGATCCCGTATGATGCCCCGCGCGCGGGCCCGCTACTCCCACTCGATCGTGCCGGGGGGCTTCGAGGTGATGTCGTAGGTCACCCGGTTGATGCCCTTGACCTCGTTGATGATCCGGGTCGCGACCCGGCTCAGGAAGGCCATGTCGAAGGGGTAGAAGTCGGCCGTCATGCCGTCGACCGAGGTGACGGCGCGCAGCGCGCAGACATGGTCGTAGGTGCGCCCGTCGCCCATCACGCCGACGGTCTTGACCGGCAGGATCACCGCGAAGGCCTGCCAGATCGTGTCGTAGAGCCCGGCTCTGCGGATCTCATCGAGGTAGATCGCGTCGGCCTTGCGCAGCGCGTCGAGCTTCTCGGACGTGATCGTGCCGGGGCAGCGGATGGCGAGGCCCGGGCCCGGGAAGGGGTGGCGGCCGACGAAGCCCTCCGGGAGCCCCAGCTCGCGCCCGAGCACCCGCACCTCGTCCTTGAACAGCTCGCGCAAGGGCTCCACGAGCTTCATGTTCATGCGCTCGGGGAGCCCCCCCACGTTGTGGTGGCTCTTGATCGTCACGGACGGCCCCCCCGTGAACGAGACGCTCTCGATGACGTCCGGGTAGAGGGTGCCCTGCGCCAGGAAAGCCGCGCCGCCGATCTTCTTCGATTCGGCCTCGAACACGTCGATGAACAGCCGCCCGATCGTCTTGCGCTTCACCTCCGGGTCGCTGACGCCCTCGAGCGCCGAGAGGAACATCTCCTGCGCTTCGACGTGGACGAGCGGAATGTTGTAGTGGTCGCGAAACAGCCGCACGACCTCCTCGGCCTCGCCCTGGCGCAACAGGCCGTGATCGACGAAGACGCAGGTGAGCTGGCTGCCGATCGCCTCGTGGATCAGCACGGCCGCCACCGCCGAATCGACGCCGCCGGAGAGCCCGCAGATTACCCGCTCGGACCCGACCTGCTCGCGGATCTTGGCGATCGCCTCCTCGCGGTAGGCACCCATGGTCCAGTCGCCGGAGCAGCCCGCGATGTCGCGCACGAAGTTGCGGATCAGCAGCGCGCCGTGCGGCGTGTGCGCCACCTCCGGATGGAACTGCACCGCGTAGAACTTGCGCGCTTCGTCTGCCACCGCCGCGAAGGGGGCGTTCTTCGAGATCGCCACCGTGGTGAAGCCGTCCGGCAGCTTGGTGACGCGGTCGCCGTGGCTCATCCAGACGGGATAGTGCTCGCCGACGTGCCAGACGCCCCGGAACAGTGCGCAATCCGAGAGGATCTCGATCTCGGCCCGGCCGAACTCGGCGTGGTGGCCGCCCTCGACCTCGCCGCCGAGCTGGGCCGCCATGGTCTGCTGGCCGTAGCAGATGCCGAAGACCGGCACGCCCGAATCGAACACCACCTGCGGGGTGCGGGGCGAGGCCTCGGTCGTCACCGATTCCGGGCCGCCCGAGAGGATCACGCCCTTCGGCCGCGTCTCCGCGAAGGCCTCCGCGGCCTTCGTGAAGGGCACGATCTCGCAGTAGACGCCCTCCTCGCGCACGCGGCGCGCGATGAGCTGCGTCACCTGGCTGCCGAAGTCGACGATGAGGATCTTGTCGTGGTCGGTCGTCATGCCGGGTCAGTCATCAGGGAAATCGCCATGGACCCGCGATTAGACGAGCGCCGGGACGCGCGCAACGCGCGCCCCCGCAGGGCTCCGTTGCTTCAACCCCCAATTGAGGTTCGGGCGCAACCTCAACCCCGGATTAAGGGCTCGTTCAGGATTTGCGGGCCACACCGCCGCCCCCGCAACCGAAGCAGGAGCTCGATCCTTGAAAGCGATCTTCGTCGGACTTGCCGCCCTCACCCTGGCCGGACTCACCGCCCCGGCCTCCGCCCTTCCGCTGGGCCCGGGCCCGGTCGTCGCGCCGGGCCACGGCGTCGAGCAGGTCCGCGTGGTGCGCCGGACCGTCATCCGCGGCCCGCGCTGCCGCACGGTGGTCACCAAGCGGCGCGGGCCCTACGGTCGCGTGACGGTGGTGCGGAGCCGCCGCTGCTTCTGAGCCGCCCGCGGGGGGACGCCTCCCCCCCCGCTCGGGCGACGGCGCCGGCCATCTCCGCACGATCCCGGCGGCGTCGCCCTCGACAGGGCGCCCTGATCTGATCTAAGTCAGTCTTCAGGTTCGGTGGCGAAATTGGGCCGATGTGGCCGACCGCTTACAGACCTTCGCTGAACTGGTATATCCAGGGCTCTCGGCAGACACGAGAGACCTGTCGGATGTCGAGGCGGTCCGGCGGAGGGACCCACCGATCATGCCCAAACCCAGGGACGGCCGCCGATCGCCGGATCGCCGGTCCTGCGGATCCAGCGCGCAGGACGAGGGACCGCTCGCCCTCGCGGCCGACCGCTGCATCGCGGCCCACGAGGCCGTGCTGGAACTGAACGATCCCGATCTGCACCGCCTGTCCGAGATGCTGCTGCTGGCCGTCGGCAAGCGGCTCGCACACCAAGACCGGAACGCGCTGCGACAACTGATGAACTGACCCCGGCCCCGGACGCCGCTTGATACCGGACGCGGGCGGCCGATCTAGGCCGTGGGGCAGCGCGGCATCGCCCCGTGGGCACGGGAGCGTTGCGTGAGGGTCGTGGTCGATCTCAACCGGTGTCAGGGCTACGCGCAGTGCGTCTACGCGGCGCCGCGGCACTTCGTCCTGCACGGCCGCGAGGCCCTGGTCTACGACACCGCGCCGGACGACGCCGACCGGGCCGCGATCGAGCGCGCCGCGCAGGCCTGCCCGGTCCGGGCCATCACCGCCTGCGCCGACGACCCCGCGGACGATTCCGCCGACCGGGCCGCGGCCGCGGGAGAGGCCCGGTGAGCGCCCACGATCCCGGCCGCATCGTGATCGTTGGGGCCTCGCTGGCCGGTCTCAGCGCTGCCAAGGCCCTGCGGGCGCACGGATTCTCCGGCGGTCTCATGCTCGTCGGCGACGAGCCGCACCGGCCCTACGACCGGCCCCCGCTCTCCAAGCAGGTCCTGCGCGGGGATTTCGGCCCCGACACCACCCTGCCGCAGCCGGCCGACCTCGACATCGCGGTCCGGACCGGCACGGCGGCGGCCGGGCTCGACCGGGACGGGCGCGCCGTCATCCTCGCGGACGGCGAGCGCCTCGCCTACGATCGCTGCCTCGTGGCGACCGGGACGCGGGCGCGGCCCTGGCCGAACCCGGCGGAGGCGGCGCTCGCCGGCGTCGCGACGCTGCGCACCCGCGCGGATGCCGAGCGGCTCAGACAGCGCCTGCGGGAGCGCCCGGCCCGCGTCGTCCTCGTCGGCGGCGGCTTCATCAGCTTCGAGGTCGCCTCGGTCTGCCGGGAATTGGACATCCCGGTCACGGTGCTGGTGCGCGATGCCGTGCCGCTCGCGCGCGCGATCGGCGCGCCGCTCGGCGCCTTCATGGCCGAGGTGGCGCGGGATGCCGGCGTGGACCTGCGGCTGGGCGCCGCGATCGCCCGGATGGAGGCGGACGGGCGCGGACGCCTCGCCGGATTGGTGTTGGAGGACGGCGGCCGGATCGAGACCGACTGCCTCGTGGTGGCGATCGGCGCCGCGCGCAACGTCGAGTGGCTCGACGGGGCCGGCCTCGCGGCGGACCGCAACGGCCTGCGCTGCGACCGGTTCTGCCGGGCCTTGCGGGCCGACGGCACGGCGGCCGACGGGATCTTCGCGGCCGGCGACGTGGCGCACTGGCCCAACCCCCACGACGGCGACGCGCTGGTGGCGGTGGAGCACTGGGGCAACGCGGTGGCGCAGGCGCGCATAGCCGCCCGCAACATGCTGGCGCAGGACCCCGCCGGGATGGTGCCGCACGACCACCTGCCGGATTTCTGGTCGCAGCAGTTCGGCCTGACCATCAAGCTCCTCGGGCTCACGGCCGGCGCCGACGCCTTCGCGGTGGTGCGGGGCGCGATGGCGGAGCGGCGCTTCCTGGCGGTCTTCGGCAAGGCGGGCCGCACCGTCGCGGTCGCCTCGGTCGATTCCGCCCGCTGGCTCCCGGCCTACCGGAGCGCGATCCTGGAGGGGGCGCCGTTCCCGCCGCTCCCGGGCGGGCTCGACGCGCCCCGCCGGATCGAGACCCAGGTTCTGGAGGAGACCGCCCGGTGAGCACCCTGTTCGAGCGGTTCCTCGACCCGGACAACCGCGCCGACCCCTACGGGCTCTTCGCCGAGCTGCGGCGCGAGCCGGTCTGCCGGCAGGAGGACGGCACCTACGTGGTCGGCACCCATGCCGAGATCGACCGCCTGCTGCACGATCCCCGCATCAGCTCCGACGACCTGCCCGACCCGCAGCATTTCCGCTGGACCGGGCACCCGATCACCGACCTCCTCGTGCGGCCGGTGCGCGCCGAGATCCGCAAGCGCCATCGCCCCTTCATCTTCCGCGATCCGCCGGACCACGAGGCGCTCCGCGGCCGGGTGATGCGCGCCTTCAGCGTCGAGCGGGTGCGCGGCATGCGGGCGAAGACCGAGCGGCTCACCCACGACCTCATCGACAAGCTCGCGGGCAAGGCGCGGATCGACCTCGTCGACGCGTTCTCCTACCCGCTCCCCGTCACGGTGATCTGCCACCTGCTCGGCGTGCCGCCGGAGGACGAGCCGCGTTTCCACGGCTGGGCGACGCAGCTCGCCACCGCCCTCGAGCCGAACCAGCGCGGCGACGAGGAGACCCAGATCAAGAACGAGGAGACCTTCGCGGAGATCGCCGACTACCTGCAGGATCTCGTGAAGGCCAAGCGCCGCGAGCCCGCGGACGACATCCTCTCGGACCTCGCGGCCGGCGACGATGCCGAGCGGATGAACGACTACGACCTGATCGCCACGGCGGTGCTGCTGCTGGTGGCGGGCCACGAGACCACCGTGAACCTGATCACCAACGGCGTGCTGACGCTGCTGCGCTTCCCCGAGCACCTGGAGCGCCTGCGCCGCGAGCCGGAGATCGCCCCGCGGCTGATCGAGGAGTTCCTGCGCTACGAGCCGCCGGTGCAGTACCGGACGCGCCTCGCGCTCGCCGACATCCCGCTCGCCGGCACGACGATCCCCGAGGGGGCGCCGGTCGTCCTGCTGATCGCGTCGGGCAACCGCGACCCGGCCCGCTTCGCGGATCCCGAGCGCTTCGATCCGGACCGGCGGGACAACCGCCATCTCGGATTCGGCGGCGGGCTGCACTACTGCGTCGGCGCCCCGCTCGCCCGGATCGAGGCGGAGATCGCCCTGGTGGCCTTGAGCCGCCGGCTGCGCGAGCCGCGCCTGCTCGCCGACCCGCCGCCCTACCGCCCGGGCGCCTCGCTGCGGGGGCCGAGCGCGCTGCCGCTGGCGATCGCGGGCATCGCGGCGGCGTGAGGTCCTTGCGGCGTCCTCAGCGGCTGCCCGGCCCCCGCGCCAGGCCCGCCAGCGTGAACAGGTCGATCGAGAGCTTGGCGCCGACCACGAAGGCGTCCGGGATGTTGCGGTTTCGGTAGGGGAAGCGGGTCTGGTCCGGGTTGACGATGTATTGCAGGTTCGGCGTCAGCCGGATCGCGGGCGTGACCTGGATCCCGTAGTTCAGCTCCATCATGATCTGCTGCCCCGGCAGGGAGCGGTTCCGGCCGATCGCGTTCTGCGCCAGCGCGATGGTCTGGAGCGCCAGCGGGCTGAATCGCTGCGTGTTGATGACGAAGCCCGCCGTGTCGTAGGGCCGGCCCGCGAAGGTGCCGGTCTGGACCGCGCCGATCTCCAGGAAGTAGTCCTCGATCAGACGACCCGAGGTGCCGGCCATCGCCACGCCGAAGAGCGTCAGCCCCTGGATGCCGGAGGGGTCGGGCCGCCAGACCATCTGGTCGAAGCGGGCGTAGACGCCCGAGCGTCCGAAGCGGGTCGCGGGGGGGAGGCCGGTGAGAACGGCGGCGCGGCCCGTCACGTCCCGCACCGGGTCGGCGTAGTCGGAGGCGTCGTACCAGCCGCCGATGCCGTAGTTCCTGGGCAGAACGTCGTTGGCGAAGGTGGTCGAGAAGCCGAGCTCGAACGGCACGATCGCGCCGGTCGCGCCCTTGATCGAGAAGTCGAGGCCGTTGTCGCCGGGCTGCTGGTGGAGCGGGTTCACCTCGTAGACGCCCGCGTGGACGAACACCCTGTCGGTGAGCCACGCCTTGGCGTGCGCGCCCCAGCTCGACACGGGCCAGAACGTGAAGTTCGAGGTCTTGAACACGAAGGTCGGGTTGCCGCAGGCCGAGTTCGTCTGGAAGTTGCAGTAGAGCGGCGAGTTCAGGAAGCTGATATTGGCCACCAGCCGGCCGAACTCGATGTCGAGCCGGTCGTCGAACAGCTTCTGCTGGTAGGAGAGCAGGGTCAGCCGCGTGGTCTGCCCGCCTCCGAAGATCTCCTGCACGCTGGTGTTGTTGCCGATGACGTCGTTGGCGAGGCTGCGCCCGTGGCGGTTCGTGACCGCGACGTGGAACGAGCCGCCCGCGATGCCGGCGAGCCGCTGCAGGTCGCCGTCGATGCCGAGGAAGAGCTGGCCCGCGTAAGCCGAGCCCTGCCGGATGCCGCCGACCGGGTTGGCCGCGCCCTGGCCGGTGTAGTTCGCCAGGAACGAGAGCCCGTTGCCGAGGTCGAAGGTGCCGGGCGGGAGCGCCGGGGGCGTCGCGGTCTGGCCGAGGGTGTCGGCGGCGCCCGCCGCGCTCTCTGCGCCGTCGAAGCCCTGGCCGTCCGGGCGCGGCGGCGGCCGGCGCGCCGCCTGCCGCCGCAG
>NZ_LSIX01000992.1:0-6204 GCF_001556475.1 Methylobacterium sp. CCH5-D2
ATCCCCGCCCCCGTGGCCCCCGTCCGATTCGGGACGCGATCCCATCCCTCCCGGCCTGCCGAACTCGGCCGACCGGACGCCCGCGAAGCGGCGGATGCCTCGGATCCATGCCGATCCGGGCCACGAACGTGCTGCGTCCGCGAGGCCGTCCCGCCCCGCCAATCCCGCTCCGCCGCGCGGGAGGCATCCCGCGTGTCCCGCCCTCGCCTTGAGCCGCCGAAGGCCGGCGCAACGAAAAGGCGGCGCTTTCGCGCCGCCTCCCCGCTCGCCTTCCGCATCCGCGGCTGTCCGGAATGCCGCCCGGCGCCCTACTGCGCCGTCGGCCGGACCGGAAGGCGCGGGATGCCGTGCTTGAGGACCCAGACCGCGGCCTGCGTCCGGTTCTGGATGTTGATCTTGCGCAGGATGCCCTTCACGTGGATCTTCACCGTCGCCTCGGCGATGGCGAAGCGGCGCGCGATCAGCTTGTTCGACTGGCCGTCCGCGAGGCAGGACAGGATCTCGATCTCCCTGTTGGAGAGCGCGCGCGCGCCCGGAGGCATCTCTGCCCCCGCGTTCTGGACCGAGAAGCGGACCGCCTGAGCGCCGTCGCCGCCCAGATGCGGCACCGCGCCCATCGGCATCACGATGTTGCCGCGCATCACCACGTTGAGCGACTTGATCAGGGCCACCGGCCGCGTGACGTGGTCGAGGCAGGCCTGGGCGCCCATCTCCAGCGCGTACCGGAAGGTCGTGGGGTCGCGCATGTCGGTGAGGACGACGATGCGGGCGCGCGGGAACATCGAGCGCAGGAGGCCGATCGTGCCGTCCGCCATCTGCGCGGGACCGAAATCCGTGAGCAGCACGAGGGCCGGGTCGCTGCCCGGGTCGATCTCCGCGGCCGTCTCGAGGCTGTCGAGGACCGCGTAGCCGTGCGCGTCGAGGATCCGGACGAGCCCGTCACGGGATAGCCCCGCCGCGCCGATGAGCAGTGTCGTGATGGTCGTCGCACCCGGATGCGGCCGCGCCTGCATCGGGAGGCGGGTCGCGCCACGTGCGGTTCCGTACTGGAAATCGATCATGCCCGGCATCCATCCAGCTCCAGATTGGCGTGCGAGGTCCATGGGCCGAGCGCGCCCGCTCCGGCGCACAAGCCCCCGTAAGATCCCCTGTGTCTGACTTGCGTGCCGCCGCTTGGCGTAACGTGGGGGTACCGTAATCCATGTTATCTGAATTGCAACAGCCTATACAGACAACTTGCGAGGCAAAATCAGGATACGGTCCTTAGCGCGTCAGTAGGCCTCCCAGTGATCCCCCAAATGGAGGACGCGGATAAACATTTGATAGGCGCGAATTTCGTCCGCACGGTGGATGATCGGTCGTGCGGCATGTGCTTCTCCCGGCGTGCGGCATCCACCGGGGCAACGCGTGTCGAACGCGCCCACGGGAAATTGAACATGCGGGCGGCTAGACGGCGCCGACCATCGGACGGGAGAACGAATATTCGGTCCGCACCGATACCCTTGCTGGCGGGTCGGCCGAAACCGGGTCGGCGCGTCAGCCGAACAGGTCGTTCCGGGTCGGCCAGTCCGGGTCGATCAGCGCCTCGGCGTCGGCGGGCATGAAGGTCCGCGCCGTGCTCTCCTCCGGAGCGCCGCGCACCAGCTCGTCGGTCTCGCAGCGCTCGCCCGCCCGCAGCTGCTCGGCCAGGAGCTGCAGGTAGCTCGCGGCCGCGGTCGCGCCGAACGCCTCGGCGAAGCAGTGATGCGCCACCTCGACCATCGTCTCGATCACCGCCTGGGGCGGCGCGCCGTTCGAGACCGCCGCGTCGAGGGTCGAGCGCCACGCGCGGGACAGCTGGTCGCGGATTTCCGGGGTGTCGTCCAAGGTCGGGCTCTTTCGGGACCGGGCGCACTCAGTCCTCTTTCCCGGTACGAAGTCAAATCCGTCGCGGGCTCACGGCGCGCGCGGGGCGAGGCCGAAGGTCTTCTCCAGCGCGACGCGGCCGGCCCTCTCCACCTGGAAGCGCGCGGTGTAGGCGCCGGCGGGCCAGCCCTCGGCCGGGCGCTTGCGCCCGACGAAGAGCAGCGACTGGGCGCGGGGGCGCTCCAGGGCGGGCTGGACGCTCCGCGCGACGACCGCGCCGGCCGGATCGGTGAGGACGAGGCTCTGCACGTCGCCCGTTTCCAGCCCGATCGCCCGCACGTAGGCGACGAGCGCCCCCGAATCCGCGCCGGGCACGCGCAGCGTGTCGGTCTCGACGCCCTCCATGCTCACCGGCCCGTCGGCGAAGCCCGCGTTGAGGACGCTGCCCGCCTGATAGCCCAGGAGGGCGGCCGCCTTCGGCTCCCACAGCGTGCCGCCGCGGCCGGGCGCCGCCGGATCGCAGGCATCGGCCGGCGATCCCGGGGCGAAGGGATCGACCACCTGCCCGCCGTGCCGGAGCGTGAGGTGGAGGTGGGGGAACTCCGTCATCCCCGAGAGCCCGACCTGACCGAGCGGCTGCCCGGCCGCGACCGTGTCGCCCGGGCGCACCACGAGGCTGTTCCGGGCCATGTGGCAGTACTGGCTCTCCCAGCCGTCCGCGTGGGCGACGACGAGCCCGTTGCCGCACTCGGCGCCCTTGATCTCGGCGGCGTCGGCTCCGCGCACGCGCCCGTCCGCCATGTCCGCGCGCACCCGCAGGACGCGGCCCGGCGCCACGGCGAGCACGAGCCCCGCCCTGCCCCGCGCCTCCGCCCCGGTGCGCACGCGGAAATCCGTGCCGTTGTGCCCGTCGTAGGTGCGGCTGCCGCAGGCGTAGTCGCGCGCGCCCGGGCCCGCGTCGCGATCGACGTAGTGCTGCACGAAACAGGTTCGGCCCGGCTCGCAGGCGAGCGGGAGGTGAAGGCTGATCGCGGGCGCGCGCGCCTCCTCCGCCCGCGCGGTGCCGACGGCGAGCGCGGCGAGCAGGAGGGCGAAGGGCGCCCGGAGGATCCGGCCCTGCGCGCGGCGGATCGTGCGGGTTGGGGTACGGCTCGTCATGCCGCCACTAGCCCGAAGGCGACCTCCCGGCGCAACCCATCGCCGTGCCGATATGGCCGGGAGGGTCTATTTCGCGCCGCAGCCGATGCAGATGCCCTTCTGGATCTTGTCGTCGGTCTTCATCATCGGCGTCCGCTCGGACCGGTCCATCCGGTCGTCCGCTTCGACGCCGCCCGAGCCGGGGCGGGGCATCACGCGGCCGACCGAGGAGGCGTTCGGCGCCGTGACCGTCGACGTCGGGCCGCCGCCGGTACCGGTCTGGGCCTGCGCCCAGGCGCCGCCCGGGGCGGCGAGGATCGCCAGGATCATGAGGGTGCGGGCGCGGTGCCCACGGGACAGCACTGAGTGGACCATCGGAAGATTCTCCTTTCGCGCCCCCAACGCGGCAGAACGGCGCCGGTTCGCCGGAACGTGCGCGCCAGCGCGCGGTCCGGGCGCGCCCGACCTTTGCAGATCGCCGCCGTCACCGTATCAGGACGCGCCTTCCGCGCCCGTGCCCTCTAGACACCCCCGGAGCCGCCACCGCGATGCGGGACCCGAACGCGATCGACTTCTGGCGCGGCCTCGCCCTGGTGACGATCTTCATCAACCACGTGCCGGGCAACACGTTCGAGCGCTACACCTACTCGCAGTACGGCATCTCGGACGCGGCCGAGCTGTTCGTGTTCCTGGCCGGATGGTCGATCGGGATCGCCACCCGCGGGCGCGACGGCCACCCCGAGCCGCGCGGGCGCACGGTGATTCGTCTCCTCTCGCGGACGATCGAGGTCTATCGCGCGCAACTCACCGTGATGCTGTTGGCGCTGGCCACCATCGCCGGGACCGCGCTCGTGCTCGACAACCCCCTGATCCTCGAGTGGCACAACGCCGGCACCTTCTTCGCCGACCCGATCCAGACGATCGTCGGCGTCGCGCTGCTCACGCACCAGCTCGGCTTCTTCAACATCCTGCCGCTCTACGTGGTGCTGCTCGGGATCGCCCCCGTCTTCGTCCTGATCGCCCGGGAGAGCCGGACCGCGGCGCTCGTCTTCTCCGGCGGCCTCTATCTGCTCAGCCTCATCGAGGAGTGGAACCTGCCCTCCTGGCCGGGCGAGGGAGACTGGTTCTTCAATCCGCTGTGCTGGCAATTCCTCCTCGTCCTCGGCTTCGTGCTGCAGGACTGGAATCGCGAGTCGGACACCCTCGCGCGCTGGTCGCGCCGACTGATGCCGGCGGGCGTTGCGCTGGTCTTATTCGGCATCGCCCTCGCGGTGCTTGAGATTCGGCCCGATCCGTTACGGGTTCCCGAGCCGCGGCTGCTGTTCACCTTCGACAAAACTTACCTCACGCCCGCGCGACTGATACACTTCCTGGGCGTGCTGCTGGCGTTCCGCGCCGTCTACGGGTTCCTTGCCCCGCGGATCGGGCCGGTCGCCGGCTACCTCGCACGCCTCGGCCGGAATTCCCTGGCCGTGTTCTCGATGGGGTCGCTCCTGAGCCTGGGCGGGCAGCTCCTGCGTTTCTGGACGGGGGGCGGCCTCCTGATCGACCTCACCATCCTCTGCCTCGGCCTGCTCGCGATGGGCTTCACCGCATGGTTCGTCGAATGGCGCTCCCGCAAACCGCGCCCCCGGGTCTGAGACCGCTCCTCGTCGCGGCGCTGCTCTTCGCGGCGGCGAGCGCGCGGGCCGAGGAGCCGGCGCCCCAGCCCGTGCCGAGGCCCGCCCCGACGGTGATCTCGCCTCCGACCAGCGCGGAGGCCGGCGATGCCAGCCTCTCGCCCGAGTGCCGGGTGCCGGGCTCGCAGCTCTACACGCTCGCCAAGCTCCGGGCCGTGAAGGCGGCCCTGAAGGAGAAGCGCCCGGTCCGGGTGCTCTCGATCGGCGGCATCTCGGCCGGGCTCGGGGCCTCGGCGACCTACCCGGTCAAGCTGGAGACGGCGCTGGAGCGCTCGCTTCCGGACGTCGACGTCGAGGTCGAGGCGCGCGGGCTGCAGGGCGAGATCGCCTCGGGCGCGGCCGAGCGCCTGCGCAGCATGGTGGCGGAACTCGAGCCCGACCTCGTGGTCTGGCAGGTCGGCACCCACGACGCGCTCGCCCGGGTCGAGCTCTCGGCCTTCTCGGATGCCCTCGACGACACCGTGCGCTGGATCAAGTCGCACGACATCGACGTGGTGCTGGTCGATCCGCAATACACCGCGAGCCTCGCCGACGACGCCTACTACAACGACGTGGTGCGCACGGTACGCGAGATCGCCGCTCGCGAGCACGTGCCGCTGGTCCAGCGCTACGAGGCGATGCGCTACCTCGCGGGCCGCGCCGACAAGGGCGAGGGCCACATGCTGGGCCGCCAGTTCCGCCTCAACGATCTCGGCCTGCGCTGCATGGCCGAGCACGTCACCCGGGCGATCACGCTCTCGCTCCTGCAGCAGGAGGGCGGATCCCGCGAGGCGCCGGCCCAGCAGGCGGGCCAGCCCGCCCCGTCGCGTTAAGGGCCCGGCAAGCCGCCCGGCCCCATAGAGGACGCCGGGTCTTCGCGTGGAGCGGGCATGACGGTCTCGGCTGTTGCGGGCGCGGCCTGGCTGCGCCTGCGGACCGGCGCCGCCGGCGCCGCGCTCGGCGTCTTCGCGATCCGGGTCGGGGCGGCGGTCCTCGGCTACGGTGCCCAGGTGATCGCGGCCCGGCTGATGGGCTTCGAGGGCTACGGCGTCTACGCGAGCCTCTGGGTCTGGACGGCCATGCTCGGCCACACCCTGACGCTCGGCCTCTCCCAGGGCGCCTGCCGGTTCCTGCCGACCGATCAGGCGCGGGGCGACCTCGACCACGCCCGCGGCTACCTCCTGGCCGGCGTCCTGCTGACGCTGGCGGTGTCCGCGGTCGCCGCGCTGTTCGGCCTCGGCCTCGCTTGGCTGCACCCCGGAACGCTCGCCGAACCGTACGGGGCGCCGTTCGCGCTGGCGGCGTGCCTGCTGCCCGTCCTGGCGCTGCAGGACTACCTCGAAGGGGTCGCCCGCAGCCAGAACTGGGTCGTGCTCGCGATCCTGCCGCCCTACCTGCTGCGCCAACTCGTCATGGTGTCGGCGCTGGCAGCCGCGGTGCTCGCGGGCGCGCCGCCCCGGGCCGAGACCGCGATGGCCTGCATGCTGTCGGCGGCTCTGGTGTCCGCGGCGCTCCAGGCATGCCTCGTCGCCCGCCGGAAGCACCCGCCGCAGCCGGCGGGACC
>NZ_LSIX01000993.1:0-1207 GCF_001556475.1 Methylobacterium sp. CCH5-D2
CCGCCTGCCGCTCGCCGAGGCGGGGGCGACCGCCCGCGCGCTGGCGGCGGCTGAGCGCGCCGCGTGAGCGGGCCCTGGACCATGCTTCCGGCGGAACTCGCCCGGTTCGGGGCCGAACGGCCGTGGGTGCTCTGGCTTCTGCCGCTCGCCCTGCTGCCGCTCGTCGCCGCGCCCCGCCGCCGAGCCGCCTGGGCGGACCTCGCCGCGGTGCCACCGGACCCGTTCTCGCGCGCGCTCGCGGGCCTGCTGCGGGCGGCGGGATGCCTCGCGGTGACGGGGCTCGTCGCCGGGATCGCCGGTCCCTACCGGGCCGGCGAGCGGGTGACCCGCACCGGCATCGGCGCCGAGGTCTCGATGCTGATCGACCGCTCGGGCAGCATGAACGAGACCTTCGCCGGGCGGCAGCCCTCGGGCGCGGAGGAATCGAAGGCCGCGGCCTCGCGGCGGATCCTCGGCGACTTCGTGGGCAGCCGGGCGCACGACCTCTTCGCCGTCACCGCCTTCTCGACCGCGCCGATGCTGGTCCTGCCGATGACCGACCGGCACGACGCGGTCCGCGCCGCGATCACGGCGATCGACCGGCCCGGCCTCGACTACACCAATGTCGGGCGGGGGCTCGCCATGGCGCTCGGCCAGTTCGGTGCGGCCTCGGGCGACGCCTCGCGGGTGCTGCTCCTCGTCTCGGACGGGGCGGCGGTGATCGATCCGCGGGTGCAGGACACCCTGCGGGCCGCCTTCGCCAAGATCCGGCCGAACCTGTACTGGCTCTTCCTGCGCACCAAGGGCTCGCCCGGCATCGCCGACCGCCCGGCCGGCGAGGACACGCCGCAGGCCGCGCCCGAGCGCCATCTCGACCTGTTCTTCAAGAGCCTGCGCGTGCCCTACCGCGCCTTCGAGGCCGAGGGGCCGGAGGCGGTCGCCGCCGCGATCCGGCAGATCGAGAGCCTGGAGCGCGACCCGATCCCCTACGTGGAGGTGCGCCCGCGCCGCGATCTCGCCGGACGGGCCTACGGCTTCGCGGCCTTCGGGCTGGTGCTCCTGGTGCTGGCCAAGCTCGCCGAGGTGGATCTCGCCCGCGGCCGGGCCGGGCAGGGGGCGGCCCGCGCGCCGGAGCGGAGGATGGCGGCATGATCCGGATCTTGGATAGGCACCGCCCGCACCGCGGCACTCCCTCCCCCCTCTGCGGGGGAGGGTGGCCCCCGAAGGG
>NZ_LSIX01000994.1:0-23411 GCF_001556475.1 Methylobacterium sp. CCH5-D2
TCTTCCTCGGCAGCCTGCGGGCGACCCTGATCCCGACGCTCGCCGTGCCGGTGAGCCTGGTCGGCACCTTCATCGCCCTGAAGGCGGTGGGCTACTCGGCCAACTCCGTCTCGCTGCTCGCGATGGTGCTGGCGATCGGCATCGTGGTCGATGACGCGATCGTGGTCGTCGAGAACGTCGAGCGCGTGATGGAGGAGCATCCGGAGCTGTCGCCGCGCGAGGCGACGAAGCGCGCCATGGCGGAGATCACCGCGCCGATCATCGCGATCACGCTGGTGCTGCTCTCGGTCTTCGTGCCGGTGGCCTTCGTGCCGGGCATCTCGGGCGAGCTGTTCCGGCAATTCGCGGTCGCGGTGGCGGTGTCGATGCTGCTCTCGGCCGTCAACGCGCTCACCCTCTCGCCCGCGCTCTGCGGCGTGCTGCTGCGGCCCCATCACGGCCCGCGCCGCGGCCTCATGGGATGGGTGATGCGCGCCATCGACGCGGTGCGCGACGGCTACGGCGCGGCCGTCGCCCGCATCGTGCGCCTCTCGGTGCTCGGCCTCGTGCTCGCGGGGGCCGCCGCCTACGGCACCGTCCAGCTCGCCCGGATCACCCCGACCGGCTTCCTGCCGGAGGACGACCAGGGCGCCTTCTTCGTCGTGGTCCAGCTGCCCGAGGGCGCCTCGGTCGGGCGCACCGCCGAGGTCACGGCGAGGGCCGAGGCGATCCTGCGCGAGGAGCACGCGGTGGCCGACACCACCTCGGTGGTCGGGCTCAACTTCATCGACAACTACTCGCAGGGCAACGCGGCCTTCATGGTCGTGACCCTGAAGCCGTTCGAGGAGCGCAAGGGCGCGGGCGACGGGGCGGGGGCGCTGATCGCGCGTCTCGGCCAGCGCTTCCGCGAGATCCCCGGAGGCACGGTGGTGCCGCTCGCGCCGCCGCCGATCATCGGCCTCGGCACCGGCGGCGGCTTCGCCTACGTGCTGGAGGACCTGCGCGGCGGCGATCCGAAGGACCTCGCCCAGGTCCTGCGCGGGCTGATCGTGGCGGCCAACCAGGAGCCGCGGCTGGAGCGGGTGTTCAGCACCTTCTCGGCCACGAACCCCTCGGTCTTCCTCGACATCGACCGCAACAAGGTCCAGATCCTCGGCGTGTCGCTCGACGCTGTGTTCCAGGCGCTGCAGGCCTCGCTCGGCGGCTACTACGTCAACGACCTCAACCTGTTCGGCCGCACCTGGCAGGTGCAGGTCCAGGCCGAGGCCGCCGACCGGGCGCAGATCGACGACATCTTCCGCATCAACGTGCGCAACCGCGACGGTGCGATGGTGCCCCTGCGCAGCCTCGCGGAGGTGCGCATCGTGGTCGGCCCGCCCGCGCTCATCCGCTACAACAACCTCCGCGCCGTGACCCTGCAGGGCGCCCCCGCCCCGGGCGTCTCCTCGGGCCAGGCGCTCGCCGTCATGGAGGCTGTCGCGGCCCGGACCCTGCCCGCGGGCTTCGGCGGGGAATGGACCGACACCGCGTTCCAGGAGAAGCGGGCCGAGGGCAAGACCGCGATCATCCTGGCCTTCGCGGTCCTGTTCGCCTTCCTGTTCCTCGTCGGCCTCTACGAGAGCTGGACGATCCCCGTGCCGGTGCTGCTCTCGGTCACGGTGGGCATCGTCGGCGCCTACGCGGCCATGGTCTGGGGCGGGCTCACCCTCGATCTCTACGCCCAGATCGGCATGGTCGTGCTGATCGGACTGGCCGCCAAGAACGGCATCCTGATCGTCGAGTTCGCCAAGGAGCAGCGGGAGCGGGGCGTGCCCCTGCGGGAGGCGGCCACCGAAGGCGCGCGGCTGCGCTTCCGGCCCGTGATGATGACCTCCTTCGCCTTCATCCTCGGCCTGCTGCCGCTGGTCGTCGCCACCGGCGCCTCGCAGCTCGCCCGGCGCAACGTCGGCACCCCGGTCTTCGGCGGCATGATCGCCGCCTCCTTCATCGGGATCTTCGTGATCCCGCCGCTCTACGTCGTGTTCCAGGGCCTGCGCGAGCGGGCCTGGCGGCTCCTCGGCGGTGCCGGAGCCGCGCGGGCGCGGGCGCCGGACAAGCCCGCCGGCACGCCGGGCCACCAGCCGGCCGAGTGAGCCGGGCCGCCGGCCCGGACAACGTGGGAGGACGCCGATGCACGATCTCGACGACGCGGTCCTCGCCGGAGAGCCGGCCGAGACCGAGGCGGCCTCCGAGGGCCCCGCCCGGCTCAAGCGCAGGGCCTACGAGCGCGCGCTGCGCAAGCTGCAGGTGCAGCTCTGCCACCTGCAGGGCTGGGTGCAGGCGACGGGCGCGCGGGTCATCGTGGTCTTCGAGGGCCGCGACGCGGCCGGCAAGGGGGGCACGATCCGGGCGATCACCGAGCGCGTGAGCCCCCGCGTCTTCCGCGTGGTGGCGCTGCCGGCCCCCTCCGACCGGCAGAAGTCCGAGCTCTTCATGCAGCGCTACATCGCCCATTTTCCGGCCGGCGGCGAGATCGTGATCTTCGACCGCAGCTGGTACAACCGCGCCGGCGTCGAGGCCGTGATGGGCTTCTGCAGCGACAAGGAGCGGCGTCGCTTCCTCGAACTCTGCCCGCAGATCGAGCACTACATCATCGACGGCGGCATCCAGCTGATCAAGTTCTGGCTCGAGGTCGGACGGCCCGAGCAGAAGCGCCGCTTCGAGGCCCGCATCGACGATCCGCTGCGCCAGTGGAAGCTCAGCCCGATGGATCTCGAATCCTACCGGCGCTGGTACGCCTATTCCCGCGCCCGCGACGCGATGCTGGCCGCGACCGACACCGACGAGGCGCCCTGGTACGTCGTGCGCTCCGACGACAAGCGGCGCGCGCGCCTCAACTGCATCGCGCACCTGCTCCACCTGATCCCCTACAAGGCGCTGTCGGTCGAGCGGGCGAGGCTGCCCAAGCGCTGCAAGGCCGAGGCCTACGACGACACGCTGCGCGACCGCCGCTTCGTGCCCGAGCGCTGCTGAGCGGCACCTCACAGGCTCAGGCTGGCCTTGAAGGCCTGCAGCCGGGCGATCGAGACGTCGCGCTCGGCCCGTATCTCCGGGTTCGCGGTGCCGTCGCGCTCGAGCTGGAGATGGAAGATCTCCTCGTCGATCTGGTCGCGCGTCAGCTCCTCGATCGGCCGGACGCGTTCGGCGAGGATCGTCACCCGCGTCGGGCCCACCTCGGCGAAGCCCCCCCGGATGAAGGCGCGGCACCCGGTTCCGGCGGCGTCGGTGGCGAAGACGACGCCGGCGTGCAGCGCGGTCACCGCGGGGGCGTGGCCCGGCAGCACGGTCATATCCCCCTCGACGCCCGGAAGGAGCACGGAGCGGACCTCGCCGGCAAAGACACGCCGCTCAGGCGAAACCAGTTCGACGTACAGCAGAGCCATGGTGCCGCCTCCCTTCGCTTCGGCCGTCGGGCCATGATGCCGCGGCCGCCATCGACGTGGACGGTGCCCCCGGTCAGCCGCGCCGCGAAGGGCGTGGTGGGGAACGCCGCCGTGAGGCCGACATCGGCGATGTCGATGCGTTCGCCGATGGGCGAGCGCTCGACTGCCTCGCCGAGCGGGATGTCGAGATCCCGCAGTCCTGAGGCCGCGCGCGTCCTGCGCGGCCCCGGCGAGACGGCGCACCGCGCATTCCAGCGCCGCCTTCACTGGACCCATCGGGTTGTCGTTCGGCACGACCCTGGCGGCGGCGCGGGCGCACGCCGGCGCCCCGCCCCACGCCTTCCATGGGGTGCGCGGCCAGGCCGCTCGCTCGGCTCTGCGCCGCCTCCTCAGGGCTGCGCCGGCCTCTTCAGGGCTGCGCCGCCTCCCAGGTGAGGAAGAAGCCGACGTCCCCCGGCATGCCCTGCGGCCAGTCGACGATCATCGCGCGCAGGCCGTAGCCGTTCGGCTGCAGGCGGTCGCGCCAGAATTCGAAGGCCTGGCGCGGCCGGCCCGTCAGGGTCCCGGGCCAGTCCGGCTCGACGTTGTTGATGGCCCGACCGCCATCCGTGCAGAGCGCGTTGGGGAAGCGCATCACCTGTAGCTCCTTTCTGCCCTGCTCGGCGGCGAGGCGCAGCCTGTGCAGGAGCGTCCGGGTGATCTCCTGGATCTTCTCGGGCGTGACCGCGACCGGCTCCGCCAACCGCTGGATCAGCTCGGCCTGGGCCTTGGCGGCCCGGTCCTGGCCCTCGAACTCCTTCATGGCCCGCGCCTTCTTGATGCTCGCCGCGTAGCCGGCGAGGTCGGCCGCCGACATGAAGGGCGCGTCGCCGAGTTCGAAGGCCTCGGGTTTGGTGGTCAGCGTCTCCATCGTGAACCTCCATCCTCACGGCGCCGGCTGGCGCAGCGCGGCGAGCACCGCCTGCGTGCCGCGGGCGATGATCGCTTCCTCGTTGGTGGGGATGACCCAGGCGCTCGGGCCGGGGCCGCGCGTCACGCGCGGACCGCCCCGGGCATTTGCCGCCGCGTCGAGCGCGAAGCCGGCCCAGGCGGCCCCGCTCAGGATCTCGGCGCGGGTTGCGGCGTCGTTCTCGCCGATGCCGCCGGTGAACACGAGGGTGTCCACGCCGCCCAGCGCGGCGACCAGCGAGCCGATCTCGCGCCCGATGCGGTAGACGAACAGGTCGATCGCCGTGCGGGCGCCGCGATCCGAGGCCGCGCGGGCGCGCAGGGTGCGCATGTCGCCGGACAGGCCCGAGACGCCGAGCAGACCGGAGCGGGTGTAGAGCACGCGCTCGGCGACGTCGGCATCGAGCCCCATCTCCCGTAGCATGTAGAAGACCACGCCCGCATCGAGGCTGCCGCAGCGCGTGCCCATGGGCAGGCCGTCCAGGGTCGAGAAGCCCATCGTGGTCGCCACGCTCCTGCCCGCGCGCAGGGCGCACAGGCTCGCGCCGTTGCCGAGATGGGCGACGACCACCCGTCCCCCGGCGAGGTCGGGCGCGTAGTCGCCGAGGACCGAGGCGACGTAGGCGTAGGACAGGCCGTGAAAGCCGTAGCGGCGCACGCCCCGCTCAGCCATCGACCGCGGCACGGCGAAGAGCTGGGCGATCTCCGGCTGGTCGCGGTGGAAGGCGGTATCGAAGCAGGCGACCTGCGGCAGGCCGGGCCATTGCCGCCGCATGATGCGGATGGGTTCGAGGTTGTGCGGCTGGTGCAGCGGCGCCAGCGGCACCAGCCGCTCCAGCGCGTCGAGCACCGCGTCGTCCACCCGCACGGGAGCCGCGTGGGCGAGGCCCCCGTGCACCACGCGGTGCCCGACCGCGGCGAGCCGGTAGCCGTCCTCATGGTCGTGCAGCCATCCCGCCACGTGGAGCAACGCCTCCTCGTGCCCGAACGGCCCGCCCATGGCCGGCGGGCCCTTCTCGGCGAGGACCGCCCCCGCTGGGTCTCGGATCACGAGATGCGGGGCCTCGCCGAGGCGCTCGACCAGTCCGCGGAAGATCGGCCGGGGATGGCCGACGCCGCCCTCGTCCCTGTCCTCGAAGACCTGGAACTTCAGGCTCGACGAGCCCGCGTTGAGGACGAGGAGGGCCGGGATCATCGCCTAGACCTCCGGTCGAGCCCGCGCTTCGCGCCGGGCCGCGGCGAACAGGGTTGCGATCGCGCAGGAGGCAAGACGCGTCGGGCGCGAGTCGGCACGGCTCGTCAGGATGATCGGCACGCGCGCGCCCAGCACGATGCCGGCCGCGTCGGCGTCCGCCAGGAAGGTCAGGCTCTTCGCCAGCATGTTGCCGGCCTCGAGGTCGGGCACCACGAGCACGTCGGCGCGACCGGCCACCGGCGACGCGATCCTCTTCATCCGGGCGGCGCCCAGATCGATCGCGTTGTCGAGGGCGAGCGGCCCGTCGACGAGCGCGCCCGTGATCTGGCCCCGGTCGGCCATCTTGCACAGGGCTGCGGCGTCGAGCGTGGAGGGCACCTTCGGGGTCACCGTCTCCATCGCCGAGACGATCGCGACCCGCACCGGCGCGATCCCGAGGGCGCGGGCGAGATCGACGGCGTTCTGGACGATGTCGCGCTTCTCTTCCAGCGTCGGCGCGATGTTGATGGCGGCGTCGGTGACGATGAGCGGTGCCGCGTGGTTCGGCACGTCCATGACGAAGCAGTGGCTGAGCCGGCGGTCCGTGCGCAGGCCGCCCTCCCGCCGGACCACCTCGGCCATCAGCTCGTCGGTATGCAGGCTGCCCTTCATCAGCGCCTCGACCTCGCCCGCCTGCGCCAGCGCGACCGCCTGGGCGGCGGCCGCGTGACTATGGGGAGCATCGACGAGGCGCTGCGTCCCGATGTCGGCCCCGAGGGCCTTCGCGGCGGCCTCGATCCGGGCGCGCGGCCCGACAAGCACCGGATCGATCAGGCCGAGCCGGGCCGCCTCCAGGGCCGCTTCGAGCGCGGCCTCGTCGCACGGGTGGACCACTGCGGTCTTCAGGGGAGGGCATGCCGTCGCGGCGACCAGGAGGCGATCGAACCGCTCATGCCGGCGCGGCGCGGCCGCGGCCTGCACCTCCGGGACGTCCTGTCCGGTCGTCGCCATCTCCACGCCGCTCTCTCCTCGCCCTACGGGGCGTCCACCGGGGACGGCGGCGACGCGGTTTCCGCCGCGTCTCCGCTGACGGGGCCGCGGATGTTACTGTCGGCTTGTCGCCGGCCTCCCGCTTGATCCGGAGAGACAGGCCGCAGCCGCATCCCGCGCAGCGCCTCCCGTTCGCACAGCATCGTTGCGATGAACGGGGGCAGGGCTATGAACCACGTGGAGCGGTGGCGGCTGATCGCCTGGAAACCGGTTCTGGCCTCGAACTGCGCCAGCAGGACCACGGTGGCGCCAGCCGCACAGATCTCGGGCGCGTGCCTACCGCCAGTTGGCAGGGCCGTGGGAGGCGAGATCGCACCGCACCCTCGTAGCCGGCCCCCGCGGGATCGCGCGTGCGGGCAAGGTTGACGGCGGCGGCTTCATCGAGGCGGCCGGGCCTGGGGCGCATTACGACGACGCGGTCGGCCAGCGTCACCGCCTCGCCCACATCGTGCGTGCCGATCAGCCGGCAGGCTGGAAGAACCCGATCGCAACGCTCCAGCGTATCGAGCACCTGCTCGCTGCGCGGGGAGACGCCACGGAGCGCGCCGGACTGGATTCAGGCACGCTGGCACCAAAGGAGGCCCTCCGACTCTGCGCCCCGGACGGGCTGTCCTCCGGTTGGGTGTTGATCGAGAACGAGGGTGCGCTGTTCCGCGGCCCGGCGCCTAGCCTGACGGGAGAGGTTTGGAACCCTCGCGCTCAAGCTTTCGTCCTTTACGTCGGCAGCCGCAAAAAGCCAGTCGACTAAGGCGAAATCATCGGAGTGGATGAGGATGACTGGCGGAGAGGGGGGGACTGGCCCCCAAGGCCAAAAAGCTCAATCAAATCAACGGCCGCTCGCTTGGCTTCGAGCTTCGATTGTACCAGCCGATTGTACCGTCGTCGATACGCACGACGAGACAACAGGCCCTTCGGAAGCTACAGATTCAACCGCGCCGAACGACCTTGATCCGCGGGGCGTCGTTTAGCTTCAAAAGCCGTCATGCGGGAGCGGCGGCAGTACCCATCCATACGTCGGTCGGCGTCTAATTTTGCCCGGATTGGCATCCGTAGGGCGGCACGGCGCGAGGGAACCGCTCTCTGATCCGTGTGCAGCCCCAAGCCCGCAGTGGCTCAGGCAACCGGGAGTTCATCCCAATCCCAACTTCGTCGTAAGGCGTATCTCCGGCGGTAACATAGTAGTGCCAGCGCCAGCCGAGTGTGCCGAGGCCTGCCAGCAGGATCCCCACCGCCACCGTAGCCGCTAGCGCCATACGGGACTGCGGTGTGCCTTCCCTCGTCATGTCGATCTGCCCTCCCCGGTCCTGTTGGTCGTTCATGTGGGTCGCATCCGGCAGCCCCTAAGTGGCGCGAGCTGTGGTCAAAACTCAATTGGCTTGACCACACGGGCGCTTACTCGCGCGCCTTCACAGACCATCGGAACGTCTGCTTGCTGGCCACCCGGTTGGGATCGAACGCCAGGGTCTGGCCGATTGCGGCTCATCTGCTTTGGAGCTTGGGTAGAAACAAGCGAACGTTCAGCGCGGCTCTGGAGGTAGCTCAAAATGCCCCCTTCCGGACCTTCGACATCATACCATCGCAGGTCTGCATCAAGTTGCGAAGCGGACGTTTCGCCGATGGTGGCAGCGCGAGCGAACAGCGCATCTCCGCACCGTCTCAAAAATCTGCTTTCGAGCTCAAAGTTCTGCCTTGATATAATCTTGGGTGATATGGGTCCGCGCCCACCAGGGTGCGGCCTCGCTTGCATTCGAGGGCATGGTTGCAAGGGTCTAAACTTCACATCCAACCCGTGCACCGCTTACCCGCCAGCGGACCTCGAACTGGAGCGGCACCGCCACGAACGTGCCGACGCCGAGGGCCTAAATCAGATGTCGATCCTGGCACCGATCTCGACGGCTCGGTCGACCGGGATGCGGAAGTAGCGCGAGGCGTCCGTCGCGGCCCGCGCCATCGCGATGTAGAGCCGGTCCTGCCAGACGGGCATGCCCGTCTCCGGCGAGGCCACCAGGACCCGGCGAGTGAGGAAGTAGGTCAGGCCGCCCACATCGAACCCGGCGGCGGCCAAGGCGCGGGGGAGGTCGGGCAATTCCATGAACCCGAAGCGGACCGTCACGCAGGTGAAGACGTCCGAGAGCGGCTTCACGCTGACGCGGTCCGCCTCCGGCACCCGCGGCAGGTCCTCGGTGATCACGTGCAGGATGAAGTTGCGGGCGTGCAGCACGTGGTTGTGCTTGACGTTGTGCAGCAGGGCGCCCGGCGTGTCGCCGGGCGAGCCGGTCAGGAAGACGGCGGTGCCCGGCGCGCGCAGGACCGAGCCGGTCTCGGCCATCCGCGTGAAGTCCGAGAGCGGCACGCGCCGCCGGTGTATCTCCTCGGCGATGAGGGCCGAGCCGCGCCGCCAGGTCCACATTGCCGTAACAAGGGCGGCCCCGATGGTCAGCGGCACCCAGCCCCCGTGCAGGAGCTTCAGGGCGTTGGCCGAGAGGAACACCAGCTCGATGAGCAGGAAGGGCGCGATGACGAGGGCGGCCAGGGCCGTCGTCCAGCGCCAGACCTTCCAAGCAACGACGAAAAGCAGGCAGGCGGTGATGACCATGTCGCCCGTCACCGCGATGCCGTAGGCCGCCGCCAGCGCGCTCGACGACTTGAACAGCACCACCACGAACACGACGGCGACGAGCAGCCACCAGTTCACCCGCGGGATGTAGATCTGGCCCTTCTCGGTCATGGAGGTGCGCAGCACCCGCATGCGCGGCAGCAGGCCGAGCTGCATCGCCTGCTGGGTGATCGAGAAGGTGCCGGTGATGACGGCCTGGCTGGCGATCACGGTGGCCACGGTGGCGAGCAGCACCATCGGCAGCAGGGCCCAGGAGGGGTAGAGCAGGAAGAACGGGTTCTCGGCTCGCTCGGGATGGGCCAGCAGCATGGCGCCCTGTCCCAGGTAGTTCAGGGCGAGCGCCGGCAGCACGAGGCCGAACCAAGCCGCGCGGATCGGCCCGCGGCCGAAATGGCCCATGTCGGCGTAGAGCGCCTCGGCGCCGGTCACGGCCAGGAACACGGCGCCGAGCGCCAGCAGCCCAGCGGTACCGTGCCCCAGGATGAAGCCGATGCCGTGGACGGGATTGATCGCCCCGAGGATGCTCGGATCGTCCGCGATGTGGCTCAGCCCGCCCAGCGCCATGACGGTGAACCAGAAGGCGGTCACCGGGCCGAAGAGGGTCGCCACCCGCGCCGTGCCGCGGCTCTGGAGCACGAAGAGGCCGATCAGGATGGCGAGGCTGATGGGCAGGACGTACGGCCCGAAGGCTGGGGTGACGAGCTTCAGTCCCTCGACCGCCGAGAGCACCGACATGGCCGGGGTGATGATGGCGTCGCCGTAGAACAGGGCGATGCCGACCATGCCGAACGCGATGACGAAGCCGCCCGAATGCCCCAGCGCGCGTTGCGCCAGCGCGACGAGGGAGGGCGTGCCGCCCTCGCCCTCGTTGTCGGCGCGCATGACGATGAGCACGTACTTGAGCGTTACGATCAGGATCAGCGCCCAGAGGATCAGCGAGACCACGCCGAACACCATCTCGCGGGTGGGCGCGTGCCCGCCGCCGGTGGCGGCGTGGAGGGACTCCTTCAGCGCGTAGAGCGGGCTGGTTCCGATGTCGCCGTAGACGACGCCGACCGAACCCAGGGCCAACGCCCAGAACCCGGTCTTCGAGCCATGCCCGGCATCGGCGGGGAGTGGCGTCTGGGCCGTCGGGAACTCGGTCGTGGCACCTACGGGCATGGGGTTCTCCGCCCAGGTCGAGGGCTGGCCTCGGTCCGGGCATAAACGGGCCATTGGACGGATCGTTCGCGAAAGCAACGCACCGGAAGATGAAGCAAGTTTGGCAAACGGGACGAGAAGACCCAGCCCCAGCACGAAGCGCCTCACGCCCGGAGACTGGGTGACGGGCTTTGCGGCGTCGACCTAACCGCGGATGCTCGACTTCGCCCGCGCGCCGACGTGGCCTCGCGACGATTGCGCAGCCGCTCCCCGCAGCTTAACTCCGGCGCTGCCAGGGCGGCCAGGAACCCGTATTCTCGCGAGGTCCGCCCCGCCTCCCGATTCGACCGTTGCCCGACCTGCACGAGCCCACCCGACGCATGTCCGTGACCTGCTCCGCCGACCGCGGCCCCCTCCGCCGTACGGTGCCCATGACGATGAACCGCGGCGGGGGCAGGCCTTGAACGGGGATGGGAGCGTGCCACCGCACAACCGGACGGCCGCCGGGGATGCGGTGCGGTACCAAGCCGTCTTCGACAGCGCCGTCGAGTTCGCCGTCATCACGACGGATTGCGACGGGCTCGTCACAGACTGGAACCCTGGCGCCGAGCGCATCCTGGGTTTGCCGGAGGTGTGGTGACCCGGCCGCATCCAAGGCGGCAGCGGTCGGGTACGCTGTCTGCCTATTCCGGACAAAGGCATGCGGATCTCCCCTCTCTCGGCTCCGCCGTGGGTTCTCGCGGCGACCCTTCTTGGGGTCGCCTTGGCCACGCCTGTCCTCGCCGAACCGAGTGCGGCCGGCGGCGACCGGCAGGAGGCCGAGGCACCGAAGAAGGGCGACGAGCCGGACAAGCTCGACACCGAGAACCTGTTCGGCTTCACCGAGGGCACCGACGTCGGCAAGAAGGGCGAGCAGGA
Organism: Methylobacterium sp. CCH5-D2; assembly: GCF_001556475.1. NCBI lineage: Bacteria > Pseudomonadati > Pseudomonadota > Alphaproteobacteria > Hyphomicrobiales > Methylobacteriaceae > Methylobacterium > Methylobacterium sp. CCH5-D2. Next base: position 11,249 of record NZ_LSIX01000994.1, read on the forward strand.
GATCCTGTTCGACACCATCGGCCGCTTCAGCAAGCGCCGCGACGGTCCCGGCCGCTCGGGCTACGGCGCCGCCCAGCCCATCGTCAGCTACCAGTACGACCTGACCGACAACCTCAGCATTGAGCCGGGCCTCTGGTTTGACGCGCGCGACAGCCGCAACGTCGCGGGCGTGCCGGACAAGTCCTTCGGCACCTTCAACGGCGGGTCGCTGGAGGTGAAGTACCAGTTCTTCAAGCGTACCGACGAGTGCCCGTTCAGCCTCGCCCTGCAGGCTGAGCCGCAATACGCCCGCGTCACGCCCATCGAGGGCCAGGGTGCGGACGTGTTCAGCGTCGAGACGCGCCTGATCGCCGACGCGCGGCTCGTGCCGGACCGGCTCTGGGCGGGCATCAACCTGATCTACGACCCGCAGGTCGCGCGCCTGAAGGGCTCGGGCGAGGTCGACCGGTCTTCGACGCTGTCTGTCTCGGGTACGCTGATGGCGAAGGTGGCAGGTGACCTCTACCTCGGGCCGGAGGCCCGGTACATGCGTGCCTACGATGGCGTGTTCCTGAACCGCTTCGAGGGCCACGCCGTGTTCGTCGGACCCGTGCTGCACTACCAGGTCATGGAGAAGGGCTTCCTCACCCTGGCCTACTCGACGCAGGTGTTCGGGCACGACCGCGACCCGGACTTCGCGGACCGGGCGTTCAACCTCAACCAGTTCTCGCGCCACAACCTGAGGGTACGCTTCGGCGTCGAGTTCTGAGGCGGCCGCCCGGCACGCTGCCCGCGGCGGACGGAAGCCCGGCGCGTCGTGCCGGTCTCGTCCGCTGCGCAGTGCGATGTCCGCTCAGGCCGCGACCTGCTCCAGAGCCTCGGCGAGCTTGCTGGCGAACTCATCGCCCTTGTAGATCTCGGACACCGCCTGCTTGAGCTTCTGCTCGTCGTCGCTGCGGCCGAGCGCCTTGGCGTAGGCCGCCGCCGAACCGAAGCCGGCCAGGCCGTAATGCGACATGCGCTGGTACTGGGCGATGATCGCGACGTCGCGCAGCTTGCCGTCGCTCGGCGCCTCCTTGATGCCGTGCTTCTTGGCCTCGGTGACCAAGCCCTCCATGCCCTTGCAGTGCTCGGGCTCGGCCTCGCCGCCGTTCTGCTGGATCAGGTCCTTGAGGATGTCGGTGTGCTTCTGGATGCCGCCGACGGAGTGTTCGAGCATCTGCTTGAGCTTAGCGTCGCTGGCGTGGCCGCTCAGCTCCTTGACGGTGCGGATCATCTGGTCGTTCGCCGACCAAAGGTCCTTCATCTCGTCGAGATAGACGTCCTTGAGACTGCTGGGTGCTGACATCGGCGGCTCCTGTCGTTCGCCCCCTGCCAACCGGACCCCGCCCACGATGTTCCTGGCCGCGGCACGGCGCCCAGCCGGCGCGCGGGGTCTCGTCCGCCCGCCCCGGCTGCGCCCCCCGGGCACGGCGGTCCGCGACCGCAGGCGCGGGTCACGCGGTGACCGGCGAGCCGGCAGCGGCCTCGAACCCGCGCGGCGTGCCTACTTGCTTTTGCCGCCCTTCTTGCCGAGCTCGGCCTGGGCCGAGGACGACGTGCGCGGGTTGGACTTGCCCTCGTGGCTCGCCTTCGCGTTGGCCTTCTTCGCCGTCGCGCTGCCGTGGCCCTTCTTCTCGGTCATGGTCGTCTCCTCGGATGGTGACCGGGAAGTCCCCGGCCACTCCGTGGTTCCGCGGGCGGGCTGCCCGTGGCGTTCACGCGTGCTTGAGGTCGTCCGGGACTTGGCCGCCATTTTCGGCGAGCTTCTGGACGACCTGCTTGTGCAGCCAGACGTTCATGGTGGCCGAGTCCTCCTTGTCGCCCGTGTAGTGCAGCTCGTCGGCAAGCTGCTTGCGCGCCTGCAAACTGCTGTCGAGGTCGAGCAGCTTCATGAGGTCGACGATGGAGCGCTTGTAGTCGAGCCCCTGGCCCTTCTTGGAGGCGAGGTCGGCCAGCACCTGGCCCACGTCGACGCTCGCCTGTCCGGCACCGGACGGGCCGGCCGCGACTGGGGACGGGGCGCCGCTCATCGAGGGCGCCGCGGCGTCGCTCGCCGAGCCTGTCGGCCCGCCCTGGCCCTGCGCCGCGGCCGATACGCTCGGCGTTTCCGGCGCGTGCGGGGCCGCCGCCTGGGCGCTCGCGCCGCCGCCGAAGATCTTCGACATGATCGACCCGAAGATGCTCATTCCCTTCTCCGCGTTCCTGGGCCCCGTCGGGGGCGAGAGCTCGACAACGGGAGGGCTCGCGCCGTGTTCCGGCGTGGGGCGCCGGCGCGGCGGCCGGAGGACCTCACCGGCCACGACTGCATCAACCTGCGCCTGCCGACGCTGGGCGGCCTTTATGCCTGGGAGTTCGAGAAGGACGGGCGAGAACTGCGGGTCCGGGTCAAGGGGCAGCTCGTGTTCAACACCGCGTCCCTGGTGCTCAAGGCGGCGCTGGAGGGGTTCGGCATCGCCTTCTTCATGGAAGATGCGGTCCGGGCGCACCTGGAAGCCGGGGCGCTCGTGCGCGTCTTGGAGGACTGGTGCCCGCCGTTCGCGGGCTACCACCTCTAATATCCGAGCCGCCGCGAACCGGCGCCGGCACTCGCCGTCCTGGTCGAGGCGTTGCGCCACCGCGGCTGAGGTCGCTACCGTGCCGTTCGGGCTCCAGCCGCGGCAAGCGGGCCTCGCCGGCCGAGGCGCTGCCTGTCCGCGAGTGCCGCCAGGGCCTCGTCGGCGGCCCTTTGCCCGCTGTCATGGGCCCCATGGGCGGTCGTGAAGTCGTGGGGGTGAGTCGCCTCGCCAGCGAAGAACAGCCGGTCCTCGAAGGGCCGGGCCAGGCGCGCCCTTGCGTCGGACCGGCTCGGCAAGGCGCAGCTATACGCTCCGCCGATGGACGCCATACGGCTCCAAGAAGTCGCCGCGAGCGGACGGATCGCCGACGCCACGTCGCTGCCGAACAGGGCCGCCAACTCGGCTGATACGTAGGAGAACCCGGCGGCGGGCCCTTCCTCCGCCAGGATGCGTGCGCCGTCGCCGCCGAGGAACGCCTCGATCACCGGCCAGCCGTTGGGTCGGATCGAATAGGCGGCGGACCGCGCGTCACGCAGGTTTCCGTAGGCGTGGGTGTCCGGCCCGAACGCGGTGTTGCCCCCGATCTCAAGGAAAAGCTTCTCGTTGCGGCCGAGCGGCAGGGCGGCGGCCGCCTCGCGCCACGGGTCGAGCCTAGAGGGAAGGCGGATCGCATCGCCGGCCAGGACCGCCGTCGAGACCGTGAGGATGGCGACCCCGACGTGGACGGTGCCGGCACGCGTGGTGACGGCCACCCCGTCCGTGGTCAACTCGATCCGCTGGGCGGGGGTGGCCAGCCGCAGCGCCGTCGTGGGCGGCAGGCTGGCGGCGACCAGCGTGCCGTAGCCGAGCGGCAGGTTCCAGTTCTTGCCCGTCGAGGCATCGTCGTAGGCAAGGTAGTCGGTGGCAGAGATTTCCTCGGGAGCCACGCCGCTCATGAAGCCGGCGATGGCTCGCACGTAGGCGTTCCAGGCGCCGTCGGGCTCCAGGGCATCGCTGGCACGGTCGCTGGCCGAGGCGACGGTGCGCAGCCGCTCCTCCCAATCGCCGTATGCCTTCCTCGCCGCCTCTTGGTCGTCCTCGTCCTCGACGAGGGAAGGATGCGCCTTCGCCCAGGGCGGGTCGCCGCGGTCGACCGGAAAGCCCGACGCCTCGGCGATGCCGACCCAAGCGTTGCGGTCGCCAGAATGGAGCCACTCGCAACCGAGGTCGAGCGGGTAGCCTCCGAGATCCTGCGTATAAGCGCGACCTCCGAGGCGTGAAGAAGCCTCCAGCAGCAAGGCAGATGCGCCCTGGGCGGCGAGCCGTCGCGCCGCGCCGATGCCGGCGGCGCCTCCCCCCACGATGATGACGTCGTATGCGCTGCCCATCAGGCCAAAGTGAGGACGGCCCGTATGGCTTCCAAGGTTCGGGCGGTGGCGTGCCGCAGGTCTCAGCAGCTTGCTTTGTTGCCGGGCATGTGCGCGGCGGTCATTTCCAGCCCTCGATGACAGCTCGCCGGCACGATATGCCACCAAGCCATCGAGGATCGCGGGCGGCTGATCCGGGCTACCGCAGGCCCGTCCAGTTTATGCCCGGCGACGCAGCATGGCGGTGGCGCTAGCCCTTGCCGAGAACCTTGTCGGCCTTCGCGTCGACCTTCTTCTTGTCGGCTGCGGAAAGGTTGCCGGCCTTCTCCTGCTGCGCGGCGCGTGACTTCGCGTTCCGGGCGTGCGCCTTGTCTTCGACGGGGTACTTCCGCTCCTCGGGCAGGGCGAACTTGCTCCTGCTCAGGTCCTCGCGGTCCTCGGTCTTCAGTTTCGACATCGCGGCCTCCGGGTATCCGGGGGGGTGAACGCGGCATCGGTAGCCGTGGTGCCCCCGCCGGCGGGATCGAGGTGGGCAGGTATCCGCTCCATGCCAAGCTTTTGTCCGGCTGCCGGATGTGGACGGCAGCGGCTTCGATCTTGCCCGAACGACGAACTCAGGCGATCAACCGAAATCCATCAGGAGTCATCCACCATGAAACGCGCCGCGCCGCACCAAGTTTGAGTAGCACTCCGGCATAGTTGGCGGACGCTACCCTTCGAGGCCGCAATTCGACAGACAAAGGTCCACAACTTTAGGATGTTGAGGCTGCCGGTGCGACTATTCCGTCTCAATGACGGCTATCGGGCTCCAAGCGGGCATTCGCGCGGTTGCAACTGAAGGTCCGCTGGTGGCGCACAGCCGAATAAGCGGCGTGCGAACTCCTGACCCTTTGCAGACTTAGCGGCTGGCCGGATGAGACGTCTGCTTCGAGCGGAGAAGCGGACCTCTCCGGGGCGGTCACGACATCAGCATGTCGTGGCCCATTAAGCGGCTCACTACATGTGCGGTTATTGCTTTCCTGGGCAGCCGGCAAACCGCTTTGCCAAGCGCCGTGCTCGGAGGGCCTCGTCCACCTGATTGATGAAGGAGCGCACATCGCTGGCGCTAGGACGCGCGACGCCCACGAAGGGAAACCACTTCCGGGTATTGACGTGGCAGGCGGCGCACGCGCCCACGGTCCGACCCAGCCGCCGAAGCGTCTGCGCCCGCCGGGTACGGTAACGCGGAAAGCTGGGGGAAATCGCACTGTCTGTGCGCGTTCCTCGACGGGATATTGCTTCCTCCGAGCCTGACATCATGACCGTCGTCCGAATCCAGATATACGCCTCGTCGAACGGCGACCGGTGGTTCCTCTGTCGTGGGGAGAACGTCGAGGACGTGTTCGTCTTTCACGAGCCGAACGGCCCATCCGGCGGTACGCCGTCCCGAAGCGACCTCACGACGTTCCTCGCCTCCGGGCACGGTACGCCGGAGCGCCGGGCGCTGCTCGGCAAAATCGGCGCACTGGTGGACCTCGGCAGGGCCAGCCCGCCTTCCTCCGCCCAGGGTCCCGAGCCGGGCACGGCCGGCGCCGAGCCGACGCCGGGTGAAGGCGCTTAGATGAGACCTTGAGCCCTCGCGCCGGATCGCACCTCCCGCCGGGCCCGGCCCCTATCGGAGCGTCGGGGACTCGCCGGGCTTGAGGTGGGGGTCGCTGCCATCGGGGCCAACCAGCGACACGTGGTCGTTGAGGCGGCCCAGGTGCTCGAAGACGTGCTCGAAGGCATCGGTCACGGCCCGCTCGAAGGAGCCGTCCCCCTTGCCCTGCGCGTCCCCGAGTGCGCTCAGCAGCGCGCGGTGCTTCTCGGTATCCGTCGACATCACGGTCCTCCCGCCGGTTGCGGCATCGGTTCGCGAAGCAAATCTGCCGGTGCGACGCCGGTTCCCCACGGCGCCGGTGCCCGACCCAACCGCGGTGCCGATCCGGCGGTGCGGACAGGGCTCCCCGTCGCCGCCCGGTGAAGGGTGCACGGTCCCGGTCGGGCGAGACATGCCGCGTACGCGGCAAGGACGGACCTGACCCCGTGGAAGCGATGCTTACGTCGACACCACCCACGCTGGCGGGGGCGGTGATCTAGGTGGCGAACTCGCGGATGGCGGCGACGACCTTGGCCTCGCGGAACGGCTTGTCGCAGAACACTCCGCGAGCGGGGATGTGATCGAGGTTGGGCGGGAGTGCCCCCGTCAGGACCAGCTCGATGGGCGGCCAGCGGTCGCGGATCAGCGCGGCCAGCTTGATGCCCATCATCGACCCGCGCACATCCAGGTCGGCGAACACCACCCGAATGTCCGTGCGCTCCTCCAGGATGCGGATGGCCGCCTCGGCGGTACGCACCACGAGCGCCTCGCAGCCGGCCTCCTCAACGAAATCCCGCATGGTCATCGCCAGGATCGGCTCGTCCTGAAGCACCAGCACCACCGGACGCGGGCCGTCGTCCCTGTCCCCCGCCATCATGTCCGCTGCACCTCGACCATCGGTGCACGCATCACCGTCACCACGCCATCCGGGTTGTAAGCCGTATCGACCCCGCCCGTTCCCACCAAGCCGGTGCGGATCAGGCGCGATCCGAAGCCGCGGCTCGTCGGCGCGACTACCGGCGGCCCGCCGCGCTCCTGCCAGCGCATTACTAGGTCCGGCCCGTCGGCCCCGTCCTCGACCGACCAGCGCAGGTCCACATGGCCCGCGTCGTTCGACAGCGCGCCATACTTGGCCGCGTTCGTCGCCAACTCGTGGAGGAGCAACGACGCGGACATGGCCGCGGCCGGGCCCAGGGCCACGTCAGGTCCGTCCAGGGTGATGCGCCCGGCATCGGCAGCGTTGTTGACCACACCCTCGCACACCGCGTGCAGCGGCGCCGGCGACCAATTTCGGCGCAGCAGCAGGTCGTGCGCGGAGGCCAGCGCCTGGATGCGCCTCTGCAGCGTCTCGACCGGCCCGCGGTCGGACAGGGAACGCAGCGTCTGGTTAGCGATGCTGGTGACCATCGCCAGCGTGTTCTTCAGGCGGTGGGACAGTTCGTGGTTCAGCAGATCCTGCCGGGCCTCCGCGTGACGGCGCTCGACCGCCTGGCGGATCAACTCGGCGATCTGCCGGACGAAGGCGACCTCGGGTCCCGCCCATTCCCGCGGGCGGTCGTCGTTCACGAACAGGATGGCCACCATCCGGCCCTTCTCGACGATGGGCAGGTTGATCAGCGCGCGGACGGACACGGCGTCCAGGGCCGCGGCGGTCGCCTTGGTCCGCGGGTCCTCGCGCACGTCCGGGATGACCACGGTGCGGCCCTGCCGCAGGTCTTCGGCGTAGAGGCCGTAATCGTCCAGGCGGTGACGCTCGGCGAGCGCGGGGAAGCCCTGCGCGCTCCAGCCGTCCCCAACGACCAAGGTCTCGCCGTCCGGCCCGACCGTGCCGTAGCCGACCCGCCCGACGCCGAGCACCCGCCCAATGGTCGCCGCGCCCGCCTTCACGACCTCGGCGGCATCGGCGTCCGTGCGCATCCGGTCGCCGAACTCCAGCAGCCCCTCGCGGCGCGCGTCGGCCTGCACCCGCTCGGTCACCTCCAGGAAGATGACCCCAAAGCGCTCGGACCCGAGGGGGAAGGCGCGGCCCTCGTACCAGCGCGCCAAAGCGCCGACCTGCCGGATGAAGCTCACGGGCCGGCCGGTCTCGACCACGTCGGCGAACTCGTGGACCCAGGCGTCCTCGATGCCGGGGAACATCTCGCGGATCGTGCGCCCGACCGCTCGTGCAGGGTCGATGGAGACGAGCTCGCCCCAGGCCCGGTTCACCTCGACGTAGCGCCAATCACGGACGGCGCCCGCCTCGTCGCGGATCACCTCGCCGACGATGAACCCTTCGCTCAGCCGTTCGAACAGGCCGCGCCAATGCGCCTCGCTGGCCGCGAGCCTGGCTTCGGCGGTCTTGCGCTCGGTGATGTCGACGGCGGTCCCGGAGAACCGCACCGGCTGCCCGTCGGGGTCGTGGATGAGCTGACCCTTGCACTCGACCCAGCGCAGGTCGTGCCCCGGGATGGCGAGCCGGTACTCGACATGGAAGTCGGCGCCGTGCTCGAAGGTGTCCCGGATGCGCGCGCGCAACGGTTCGAGGTCCTCCGGGACGACGAACTCCTGGTACTGCTCCATGGTCAGGCCGGCTTCGGTCCTGCCGGCGTCGAGCCCGTACAGCCGCGCGAAGTTGGCGTCGCCGTGCAGCAGGTCGGTGTCGACCATCCAGTCCCAAAGCCCGACGACCCCGGAGGCGACGAGCGCGACCTGCAGGCGCTGGTCGGCCGCTCGCAAGCGCTCCTGGTTCTCCCCCAGGAGCCGCAGCGTCTCCTGGATCTCGGTGACGTCCTGAACCGTGCCGAGCATGCGCACGGGCCGGCCCTCGGAGTCGTGGACGAAGCTGGCGGTACGGGTGACCCAGCGAACCGCTCCGTCGTCGGCGCGTCGGATGCGGTAGGTGGCCTGGGGCGGCGTGGTCCCCGCTTCCCGCGAGGCCTGCGTCGAGGCCAGGTGCGCGTCCTCCGGGACGATCCGGTCCGTCGCGGCGTCGACCGAGAGCAGCGGCGAGACCGGCAGGCCGAACAGGCGGCAGAACTCGGGTGAGACCGTCATCAGCCCCGAGGCGATGTCTGCCTCGTAGGTGCCGATCCGCGCGGCCTCCTGGGCGAGCCGCGAGCGCATCTCGCTGGCGCGCAGGGCCGCCTCGCCGTCGAGCCGTTCGCGCACGGCGGAGAGGTAGCGCGCGATGGTCGCGAAGAAGGTGAGCGTATCCTCGTCGAACGCCCCCTGCGTGCTCGATCCGAACGAGATCACGCCGGAGAGGCGTCCGCGGCTCCGGATGGGATAGCCGGCATAGGCATCGACGCCGCTCTCGCGCGCCATGGCGTAGCGCGGTTCGGGTCCGTCTTGCACGTGGGCCAGCACCAGGGGCTGCCCGGTCTGGACCACGATGCCGCAGAGCGGCTTGTCGAGGTCGATGTCGGCCAGGGCCGCGCGCATCGCCTCGTCCACGCCGATGGAGCCCGTCAGGCGGACGCTGCGCCCGCCCGGCGCGAGGTCGTAGATGAAGCACTGCTCGAAACCGAGGCTGTGCGTGCTCGTCTCCAGGATGGGTTCGATCACGCGGCTCGGGTCCGAGGCCGTGAGCAGGGCCGCCGACGCCTCGGCCAGGATGGCAAGGTGGCCCTCGCGCCGGAGGGCGGCATCGCGGCTGCCGACCGCCACCGCCTTCTCCACCGTGGCGCGTCGCAACTCCAGCAGGCTCATCGCCTGACGCGCGCAGCGGCGGAGGTGCCCGGCCTGGGTGGCGGTCAAGCCATTGGGCCTCGGCTTCGTGTCGATGACGCAGAGGCTGCCGACGGTGTGGCCCTCGGGCGAGCGCAGCGGCGCGCCAGCATAGAAGCGGATGCGGGGCTCGCCCGTCACGAGCGGGTTGGCGGCGGTGCGGGAGTCGGCGGTCAGGTCGGGAATTACCAGGAGATCGGGCTCGGCAAGGGCGAACTTGCAGACGGAGCGGTCGAGGTCGGTCTCGCAGGACGGGAAGCCGACGCGCGCCTTGAACCATTGCCGGTCCCGGGCCACCAGGCTGACCAGGGCGACGGGCGTCGCACAGGCCAGCGCGGTCAATTGGGCGAGGTCCTCGAAGCCCTCCTCGGGCACGGTATCCATGATGTCGTATGCGTCGAGGACGGCCAGCCGCTCGCGGTCCTGCAGCGCGCGGTTCAAGAGGGCCGACGATTCTGGTGACATGCTCGGATCAGTTACATCGGGCCGGGACGCGATGCGTCCCCGGCCGCCGAACTGTTCCCAGCCAGCGGACTTGTTTGCCATGGGGGTCGTGACCCGGCAACTCCCGACGGCGCGACCCTTTCAGTCGCGGCCGACCATCGCGTAGGTTCGCCCGTGGGGCCACGCCCATGCGAAACCCGGTGTTCGTGATCAAACAGTGCGCAGTCGGCGGTCGGGACCTTTTCGAGGCGGTCCAACTTGTACCCCGGCCATGGTCACCTCTATCTCACCCTCGCCTTCCTTCGCCCTCGTCGTGGACGACGATGCGTTCATCCGCATGGACGCCTTGGCGATCCTGGAGGATGCCGGGTTCGAGACCTTGGAGGTCGCCCATGCCGACGCGGCCGTCGGCCTGCTGCACGAACGTCACCCACATCTCTGCCTGCTGTTCACCGACGTCCAGATGCCGGGAAAGATGGACGGCTTCGCCCTGGCTCGGTACGCCGCCGAGCACTGGCCGCACATCTCCATCGTTGTCGCCTCCGGTCAAGCCAAGCCGGGGCCGGGCGACCTGCCAGAGGGTGCGCACTTCATCGGCAAGCCCTTCAGCGCGCAGATCGTGCGAGACCATCTGAGGAGCATGCTCCCGGAGGACCGCAAGCCGGAACCCCTTCGAGGGTGATCCCGTCCGTCTCTGCCTGCCGCTCCTGAGCAAGCCCTACCGGCTGTACGAACTCGCCAACGAACTCCAGGTCGTCATGGGCTGAGCAGGTTCGGGCACATTAGCAACCGGCGTTTCCAGACCTTAGCCTGGCGGGCGGGTGACCGGAAAAGTCATCCCAGACTGCCCGCGAACCGCTCCGCCAGACGCCACTCCCTGAACGCCTGGCTCCCACGTCCGGCATGGTGAACCGAAACCGTCGCGGCGGGTCGCTGCGACCGACGCGCCCTGCGATGCGTCCGGCGCCAATTCCCGTAAACGGCCGCGTCCAGGCTGCCCCTGGTTTCTTGGGAGGGTGGCATGAAGAACTGCGTGGATCGCGTCCTGCAGATGGAAGCCTACGTGCGCCAGGACGACCAGGAGGGCAGGAACGGCGTCTACGGGGTGCTGGAGCGCGCCGACGTTGTCTGGGCGGTCTGGTCGGACGACGGGGAGACCCCGGTGGTCCGCGTCATCCGCGGCCGGGACAGGGACGGTCCGGACCTCAGGCATGGCACCCTCGAGTTCGAGAACGAACTCGGTGCCCTGGAAACCGCCTCGTTCCATGGCGACGAGATCGGCCTCCTTGCCGACGGCAGGACAATGGACGTGCCAGAGCCGGCTGTCCCGCAGCACCTGATCGGCCACCTGATGTCGGACCCCGTCCTGTTCTACGACGGGACCGAGATGGAGTTCGTATGCCCCTTCGAGACCGAGGACGCCTGAGGACCGCGGACTGCGTCCGAAGGGGTGACGGTTCCCGGCGGTCGCGGTGCGCCAAGTCGGCCGGCGCCGGTGACCGCCCGGACGCGAGTCCCCGGCGCCGACAAGGAGCCCGTCGCGGTCCGATAGGCATCGCCCGTTCGGTACCCGTCGCCGCCCCCGGAGCCGCCCAAGGGCGATCCGCCGTCAGGACCGTCCCGCAGCGGCCGGGACCCTCGACCGGCCCTGGGCGCGTCACCGGCATCGGGGTCGGCGCCTGGGTCGTCATGCTACGGCATCGCGGCCGGGCGTCGTCCGAAACTTAAATCGGCGAGCACGTCCCGGTCGTTCGGGTGCGCACCGGCCGGCATGCGCCGGTTGCATTGCCGGCCAGGGTGCGACGGGTCGTCGGGCCAATGCCGATCCGACCTCGATGCCTCGTGCAGCACGAGCGTCGGGGCGAGAGGGAACCCGCCCCTCCGTCGCGGCTTGGGGTCGAGGTGGTTTCGGGTCGCGTCCCGGCATAGGACGGGAACGGCATGCAGGTAACGACGGCCCCCCTCGACCCCCTGGTCTCCACCTTTCTGGCACGCGGCATCGTCGAAGGCGAGGACCGGCCGGCGTGACGCTGACCACCCGCATCCTGCTACTGGTGCTGCTGGCGCTCGCCCCCGCCCTCGCGATCCAGGGCTACAACGAGTACGCCCTACGCGCGAGCCGGGACGCCGCCATCCAAGTCGATGCGCTCGCGACCGCCCGCGGCGTCGGGCAAACCCTGGCTCAGATCGCCGAGGGCGTTCGCCAATCCCTCGAATTCATTTCCGAGGATCCAACGGTCAAGGCCAGGGACGCGGTCGGCTGCACCGCCTATCTCCGCCGCGCCGCCGCGCGGATGCCCAGCGTCCTCGCCTTCTCCCTGTCTGCCCCGGACGGCCGCGTCGTCTGCAACAGCCGCGGCGCTGCGCCGGGGTCCTACGGCATGGGGGAGCGCGACTACCACCGCGAGGCGGTGGCCCGGCAGCTCTTCGTGATGGGCGGCTACGCGCGCGGCAAGGCCACCGGACGGGAC
>NZ_LSIX01000995.1:0-221 GCF_001556475.1 Methylobacterium sp. CCH5-D2
GTGACGTCCCAGCAGGTCGAGACCATGATCGACACCTACAAGGGTGTGATCGAGCAGAACGGCGGCCGCCTCGAGAAGATCGAGATGTGGGGCGTCAAGTCCCTCGCCTACCGCATCAAGAAGAACCGCAAGGCGCACTTCGCGCTCCTCAACATCGACGCCCCCCCGGCCGCGATCGCCGAGATGGAGCGTCAGATGCAGATCTCGGAAGACATCCTGCG
>NZ_LSIX01000996.1:0-50028 GCF_001556475.1 Methylobacterium sp. CCH5-D2
GCCCTGGTCGCCGCTCGCCCGGATGGCCGGCCATCCGGGACTCCGGCCGGGCAGCGCCGCGAAGCCCGCCCGGGCTATCGCGGCATCCCCCACCCCGGTGCGCGGCGCCGACAACCCGGCAGCCCTGCTGGAGCGGCGCACCCCGCCGCCGTCCCAGCTCGTCGCCGAATCGGCCACACTGCCGCTGCTGGCACCGGGCTTCACCCTCTCCGACCTGCGCGCGCCCGCCCCGATCTGCAGCGGAGACACCGCGCGCATCGGCAACTACGCCGCCGCCATCGCGGGCAGCGTGGGCCTTGGGCCCGACGACGACCTCAAGCTCTTCGACGCCGAGGGCCGCCCGGGGCCGAACCTCGAACGCGTGATGCTGGCGATGTCGAAGGTCGAGCTCGGCACGATGCGCGCCTCCGCCGAGCTGGTCCGGGCGGCGATCGCCCGCCTGTCGATCCCCGCCCTCGCGACCGCGCAGGCGGCGAACTGAGCGGGGTCCGCGCGCCCGGGCCTTGCGCCCACCCGCGTGCCGCGCCACCTCAGCGCGGCCAAGTTCACCGTTCCGACCGCCCGCCCCGGGAGTCTCCGTGCCCCTGACCGACCTCGCCGCCCGTGCCGGATCCGCCATGCGGGCCTTCGCCGAGGCGTCGGGCGATCTCCTGGTCCAGCCGACGCTGCGGCTCGGCGTCACCGGGCTGGCGCGCTCGGGCAAGACGGTCTTCACCACCGCGCTGATCCACCATCTCACCGAGGCCCACGCGCTGCCGGCCTTCGCCCCTGCGCACGAGGGGCGGCTGCGCCGTGCCCGCCTCGTGCCGCAGCCGGACGACGACGTGCCGCGCTTCCCCTTCGAGGACCACTACGCGGCGCTCACCGAGCGTCGCCTCTGGCCGCGCTCGACCGACCGGATCAGCCAGTTCCGCCTCGCCATCGAGTACGAGCGGGCGGGCGGCTGGCGCTCGGGCCCCGGGACGCTGATGCTCGACGTGGTCGACTACCCGGGCGAGTGGCTGCTCGACCTCGCGCTGATCGAGCAGGACTACACCGCGTGGTCGCGCGCCACGATCAACGGCACGCGCCGGGCCGGCCGTGCGGAGAGCGCCGCGCCCTGGCTCGCCCTGCTCGAAACCCTCGATCCGAACGCGCCGCTGGACGAGGTGCTGGCCGAGCGGGCGAGCGACGCGTTCAAGGCCTACCTCGCGGCGCTCCGCAACGGGCCGGAGGCCGTGGCCACCACGCCGCCGGGGCGCTTCCTGATGCCGGGCGACCTCGCGGGCTCGCCGGCCCTCACCTTCGCGCCGCTCGACAACCTGCCGGAGGCCATCGCGCCGGAAAGCCTGGCCTGGCTGATGCAGCGACGCTTCGAGGCCTACAAGGCCAAGGTGGTGGTGCCGTTCTTCCGCGACCATTTCCAGCGGGTCGACCGGCAGATCGTGCTGGTCGACGTGCTGGCCGCGGTCGATGCCGGCCCGACCGCTGTCGCCGAGCTGGAGGAGGCGCTGGACGCGGTGCTGCTCAGCCTGAACATCGGCCGCAACACCCTGTTCTCGCGGCTCTTCGCGCCGCGGGCCGACCGGATCCTGTTCGCCGCGACCAAGGCCGACCACCTCCACCAGACGAGCCACGACCGGCTCGACGCGCTGCTGCGCCTGCTCGTCTCGCGCGCCATGCGCCGGACGGAAGCGGCGGGTGCGCGGGTCGGCACCGTGGCGCTCGCCTCCGTGCGGGCCACCCGCGAGACCACGGTCCACGACGGCGCCGAGGCGCTGCGCGCGGTGGCCGGCGTGCCGGAGGCGGGCGAGGTGGTGGACGGCGAGGTCTTCGACGGGACGAGCGAGGCGGCCGTCTTCCCCGGCGAGCTGCCGGCCCGGCCGGAGGCGGTGCTGGAGGGCGCGGTCGAGCCCGGCTCGCTCCGCTTTCCCCGGTTCCGCCCGCCGCCGGTCCGGCCCGACGCGCTCGGGCGCCCGGGACACCTGCCGCAGATCCGGCTCGACCGGGCGATGCAGTTCCTGATCGGGGACCGGTTGGCGTGATCGTTTTCGAGGCCTGAGCCATGTCGAACCCCCGCCGCCCGCGCGCCTTCCGCATTCCCTCCGACCAGCCGGCGCCGGAGGGCGTGGCACCCGAGCCCGTCGCGCCGTCCCAGGTCCGGATCGTCGAGGAGCCCTTCGAGATCGTGGACGCGGCCGACGGCACGCCCGTGCCGGTCGCCGCCAGAAGCCGCTCGCCCTGGGGGGCGCTGCTGCTCTCCTCGGTCAGCGGCCTCGTGGCGATCGCGGTCGGGCTCTCGGTCGAGCGGCTGATCGCGGACCTGTTCGCGACGGCGCCCTGGCTCGGCTGGGTGGCGCTGGCGCTGCTCGGCCTCGCGTCGCTGGCCCTGCTGGCGATCGTGGCGCGCGAGCTCTCCGGGCTCTGGCGCGAGCGGAAGATCGAGCACCTGCGGCAGGCCGCGATCGACGCGCTGGCGACACGCGACCACACCGCGGCGCAGGGTGTGGTGCGCGACCTCTCGGCCTTCTACGCCGACCGCGCGGCGCTGGCGCCGGGCCGCGAGCGGCTGGCGACCTTGGGCGACGCGATCCTCGACGTGGACGACCGCATCGGGCTCGCCGAGCACGAGTTGCTGTCGCCCCTCGACGGCCAAGCCCGCAACGCCATCGCGACGGCGGCCAAGCAGGTCTCCGCCGTGACCGCGCTGAGCCCGCGGGCGATCGTGGACGTGGCCTTCGTGGTCTTCGCCGCTGTGCGGCTTCTGCGCCGGATCGCGGCGATCTACGGCGGGCGCCCGGGCTTCCTCGGCTTCATCCGGCTCGCCCGCGCGGCTTTGGCCCACCTCACGGTGACGGGCGGCATGGCGGTGGGCGAGAGCATGCTGCAGCAGGTGCTGGGGCTGGGCGTGGCCGCGCGCATCTCGGCCAAGCTCGGCGAGGGCGTTCTGAACGGGCTGATGACCGCCCGGTTCGGCCTCGCGGCGCTGGCCGTCTGCCGGCCGTTGCCCTTCACCCGGGAGGCCCCGCCGCGGCTCACCGACGTGGCGGGCGAGCTCCTGAAGGCGGCTCAGCCGGACGCGGATGCTTCGCGGTAGGACACGGATGGTGTTGGATCCCGAAGGCCTACGGCCTTTGGCGGGTCCAGGGCGGAGCCCTGGGATCCCTCACTTCGCGCCGGCGGCCCGGCGGTTGGCGATGCGCGAGAACATGTTGCCGGTGTAGTCGGCGACCTTCGGCTTCTCGGGGAGGTTGATCTGCGCCTCGAAGGCCTCGATGCGCTTGAGCAGGGCGGCATCCCCGAAGAGCGAGCTGTTGAAGTTCGTGGGCGCCCGCGGCCCGAGGGCGGCGATGGCCGTATCGAGGCGTTCCAGAAGCTCTCTGCGCGTCACATCCATCTCCCGCGGGCGGGCTGGCCCGGCTTTCGCGACCATCCAGACCCCCGCAGGGTAAACGAAGCCTTAATCGGCGCGCTCGGCGCTCAGAGCGTCTTCATGAAGCCGGCCAGACGCATCAGGCCCTCGGGCCAGGGCCCGTGCCCGCTCGCGACGTTGATGTGGCCGGAATCGCCCGCGTCCACGATCGCGGCGCCCCAGGCGTAGGCGAAGTCCTCGGCGCGGGCATAGTCGCAGTGCGGGTCGGTGCGGCTCGCCACCACCAGGGAGGGAAACGGCAGGGGGTCGCGCGGCAGAGGCGCGAAGGCGCGCACGCTGTCGGGCAGGTCCGGGGCGTTCTCGACGTCGGGAAGGGCCACGAAGACCGCGCCGCGCACGATGCCGGGCTTCAGGTCCGGCACCGCCTCGACGCAGGCGACGACGCCGAGGCTGTGGGCGATCAGCATCACGGGCCGGGTCGCGGCGGCGACCGCCTCGGCGACGCGGGCGCGCCAGGGACCGGGCTCCGGGTTGTGCCAGTCGTCCTGCTGCACGAGGCGCGCGGTCGGGAGCCGGCTCGCCCAGCGGGCCTGCCAGTGGTCCTCCTCCGAGCCCCGGAGCCCCGGCACGATGAGGATGTCGCAGTCGGCGGTCTTCATGGCCGATGCCTAGCCTCTGGCGGAGGGGCCGTCGAGATTCATTCGGCCGCGATCAGGCCCCGCGCCGTGCCGACGGGCCCCAGGCCCGCCCGGACCTGATCGGCGAGGCCGACCGAGGCGAGGTTCTTGGATTTCGCCTCGACCTCGAAATCCGCCCAGGCGAGGTGGCGCGCCACCAGTGCGTTGACGGCCCGGTTCCACATCATGTCGGAATGGGCGGCGAGTTCCCTGACCGGAACGCCGGCCGCCCGCAGGGCCCCGAAATCCGGCAGCACGTCGGGGTCGGGGGCGGGCAGCATGTCCTCGCGCGAGACGCTGATATGCGCGATCGGCCGCACGCCGCGCCAGGATTCGCGGATGCGGGCGATGCGGGGATCGTCCGGCTCCAGATACGCGCCGCCGCTGAGGACCCAGTGATGGTGCAGGTCGAGCACGATCGGGACCACGTCGGCGAGTTCGAGCAACTCGTCGGTGCTGAAGCCGAAATCGTCGTTCTCGATGGTCAGGAGGTTGCGGGCGGTCTCGCTCGCGCGCGGCAGCGTCTCGCGGAAGCCGGCAAGGCCCGGGTCGCGCGCGCCGACATGGATGTTGATGTGGGTGCCGTGGGGGTGCCAGCCGGATCCGAAGCCCATCATCTCGAAGATGCGGGCGTGATATTCCAGTTCGCCCAGACCGTTGGCGATGGCGGCCGGGTTGCGGCTCGCCAGCAGGCAGAACGGCCCCGGATGGAAGCTGAGGCGCACGCCCAGCGCCCGCGCCCGCTCGCCGATCCGCGCGAGCCCCGTCTCGATCGCGCGTGCGAAGGTCGGGTCCGCGTAGAGCGGCTCGGCGATCGGGTGGGTGTAGCCCGGCAGGACGTTGCTGGCGATGCGCAGCAGGCGCTCGAGGGGCGGGCGGGCGCCGACCCAGTCGATCTGGCGCTCGAGCGCCGCGAGGTTGTGGGTGACGATCCCCGAGAGCTTCGCCGCCCGCGCGACGGGGGCGAGCTTCGTCAGGTGGGCCATCGTCGCGCTGGTCAGGTTCATGAAGAGCGCGGCTTCCTTCGCGGCCTTCTGGGTCGCGTGGGTGCCGGGTGGCTCGTCGGGGATGAACTTGCAGCAGAAGCCGAGACGGGGCGTCTCGGGCGGCTCGGGTCTGGCGGCGGGCTTGGGCATGCGGGATCAACGCGGTGGCGCCGGATTCGACGCATGCGGCAGAGGGGAGCGGGGCGGCCTCCCCCAGGGACGGCCTTCTCCGGGAACAAACGAAGAGGGCGGCGCACGGCACCGCCCTCTTGCCGATTCGGGATCTACGTCGGACTCAGAGCGTGTGCCGCACCGGATCGTCCGGCCTGCGGCTCTGCGCGTCGTCCTGGCCGGCCACCTTGCGGGCCGCCGCATTGACCGTCTCCGGATCGAGGGCGGTCTGCACGAATTCCCGTCCGCGATTGGTGAACTCGCGGGCGTAGCGCAGGCCCTGGTCGCGCACCTCGTCCGCGTAGGGGCCGAGATTGCGGTCCTCCTGCCGGGTGCGCGGCAGGAGCGCGCCGAGCAGCAGGCCGGCCGCGAGGCCGACGACGCCGACCAGCAGCGGGTTCTCGCCCACGAAGTCCTCCACGGCGTTGCGCCCGCGCTGCAGGCCCTCGCGGCCGCGGTCGGTCAGGTCGTCGATGCGGCGCAGATGCCCCTCTCCGGCCTCCGAGACGTAGGTGCGCGCGTCGTCGTAGGCCGAGCGGATGCGGCTGCCGGCCTCATCGGCCGCCTGACCGACGCGGTCCTGGATCGCCCCCGCCTGCTCGCGGGCCGCGGCGCCGACGCCCTCGACCTTGCTGCGCAGATCGCCGCCGGAGGCGGTGCCCGAGGTGTTGCTGTTGGAGAAGTCCGCCGTCCGGCCGTGCGGATCGAAGCCCGCGCGCGGCAGGGGATCGCGCTCGCCGGCGGGGTCGGCATGCAGGGTGTGGTCGGCGGCGCGGCCGTGCGGGTCGTGGTCGGCACGGCCCAGCGGGTCGTGGATCCCCTGGGGATCCGGCTTCAGGGTGTGGTCCGCCGCGCGCCCGTGCGGGTCGAGCTGCGGCAGGCCAGGCCCGTCCTTCTGTCCGGCACCTTCACTCATGGGAAACTCCTTCGGACTCCGGCGCGACGGGGGCGCCCGTGCGGGACTTCAGACGTGCGTGGTATCGACGATGTCGTTCGCCGGTACCGCCGCGGGCTTCGTCGTCGGGCGGTCCGGGTCGTAGACGCGGGCCGCGCCGGTGTTGAGGACGGGGACGCGCTCGGCCTGCACCTCGGTGCGGCGGCGGTTGGCCTCCTGCGACATGCGGTGCATCAGCCAGCCCACGCCCGCCGCGATCAGCAGGACGGGGACGGGGTTGCGCCGCACCGCCTCGAGCGCGCCGTCGTAGACGCCGTTCAGGGGCGTGCGCCGGGCGCTGCCGAGCATCTCGTCCACGAGGCTCGACGCGTTGAGGCGTCCCTGGATGCGGTCGATCGTCTGGTCGAGCCGGGCGCGGCTCTCCTCGATGTCGCGCTCCAAATCGTTCATGCCACTCATCCGGATACGCGCTCCGACAATGCACGGGCGTCCTGGCGGACCTGACGGGTGGTGCGGGTCGGCGCGAGCGTCGACAGCGAGAGCGCGCTGCGCGCCCAGAGGGCGAGCCCGACCGCGATGACGAGGAGGACCCCGCCCACGATCAGCGCCGAGAGCCACTCGGACCCCACGATCGTGGCGAGCCACTTCACGAAGGCGCCGATCAGCACGAGCAGCGCCACCACGGCGAAGACGGCCGAGGCCGCCATGCAGGCGAGCCCGACGATCAGCGAGCGCAGGTTCGACGCCATCTCGGCGCGGAACAGCGCGATCTCCTTGCGGGCGAGGTCGTTCGTCTCGCGCAGGGCCTCGCCGAGGAGGCCCTGGATGCTCGACCCGTTCGGTGGAGGTGCGGAACCCTGCGCCATGGCTCAGCCCCGGAACCCGTCGCGGGCGTCGCCCTCGGGCGGCAGGCTCGACGACTTGATGAAGCGGGCGGCGAGCAGGCCCGCCACGAACGTGCCGACCGCCACCGCGACCGGCGCGCGGCGGGCGAAGGACTCGGCTTCGGCGTAGAAATCACCGAAGCTGCGGCTCTCGATCGAGGAGCCGAGCTGCTCTAGGCCGTCCGCGGCGCTGTCGAAGAAGGCCTTGATGTTGGGCTTGTCGTCGAAATCCTTGGACGACGAGCGGATGGTGCGGGCGAGGTCGTGGACCTGTCCGGCCGCGTCGTTCTTGCGCTGTTCGACGTAGTCCTGGGCCTGGACGCGCACCGCGTCGAGGAGGCCGCGTCCCTGCTCGGCGGCGACGTCCGCCAAGCCCTCGACGTCGCCCTTCAGGCCGCGCCAGTCCGCCTGCTGCCGTGCGCCAGGCGAATCGTGGGTGGCCGAGGGATCGCCCGGGGCCGGATGTGGGAACTCGCTCGCGGCCATCGGTCACTCCTCGCGCGGGGCGTTGCTGAACGTGGCTGAGTAACCGCCTCGACCCCCTACGGTTCCGGTCCTCGCAGGTGCAACTCCGATACGTTCCGCCGAGCTCCCGCCGCCGCCTCCCGGGGCTTCCCGGTGGGCCTCCCGGGTGCGAACGGACCCGTCCCGGACCCGTCCCGGACCGTTCCCGGGAGACGGCGTCCGGGAGGAAGGGCAGGGTGAATCGTCGGGACAGGACGCGCGCCGGCCCTTGACCCGGCGGGCGGTTCCGCGCTTGGTTCGGCAGGTCGGCGGGATCGCGCCTCGCTTCCGCGCGTTCTGGCTAGCAGGTGTACGGCGGACGCCGCGTCTCTCGCGTCCGCACGATTTTGAGGGAACGGGAGCCGACTGCGTGGCACGCCTCGTCATCGTATCGAACCGCGTGGCGGTTCCCGAGGAAGGCAGCAAGGCGGTGGCCGCGGGTGGCCTCGCCGTCGCGGTGAAGGAAGCGTTCTCCTCCTACGAGGGCCTCTGGTTCGGCTGGAGCGGCACGATCAGCGAGAACCCGTCCGAGGAGCCGACGCTGATCGATCGCGGCCGGGTGCAGTATGCCGTGGTCGATCTCTCTCCGCAGGACCACAAGGAGTATTACGCCGGCTTCGCCAACCGGGCGCTCTGGCCGATCATGCATTACCGGCTCGGGCTCGGCGCCTTCTCGCGCTCGGACTACGCCGGCTACAGCCGGGTCAACCGCACCTTCGCGCGCGCGCTCGCCAAGCTGGTCGAGCCCGACGACATCATCTGGGTGCACGACTACCACCTGCTGCCGCTGGCCTCGGAGCTGCGCGGCCTCGGCCTCGCCAACCCGATCGGCTACTTCCACCACATCCCGTGGCCGGCGGCCGACGTCTTCAACTCGCTGCCGGCGAGCGGCGACCTGCTGCGCGCCATCGCCGACTACGACCTGATCGGTCTGCAGACCGATCCGGACGTCCAGAACCTCTCGCGCAACCTGATCGACAGCCTGCGCGCCATCCCCCTCGGCGGCGGCTCGCTGATGGTCGATGGCCGCCGCACCCGCATCCGCAGCTTCCCGATCGGCATCGACGTCGAGGGCTTCAAGGAGGCGGCCGAGAAGGCCTCGTCCAACAAGGTCGTGCGCGAGACCATGGCGGGCCTGCGCACCCGCAAGCTCATCATCGGCGTCGACCGCCTCGACTACTCGAAGGGCGTGCCCGAGCGTATGGAGGCGGTCTCGAGCTTCCTGGCCTCGAACCCCGACCAGCGCGGCAACGTCACCTACATCCAGATCACGCCGAAATCCCGCAGCGAGGTGCCGGAATACGAGCAGCTCGCCCGCGAGGTGAACGAGACGGTGGGCGAGATCAACGGCTCGCTCGGCGACCCGGCCTGGACCCCGATCCAGTACGTCACCAAGGCCTATCCGCGGCCCGTGCTGGCGGGCCTCTACCGGGCGGCCCGCGTCGGCCTCGTCACGCCGATGCGCGACGGCATGAACCTCGTTGCCAAGGAATACGTCGTCGCGCAGAGCGAGGAGGATCCGGGCGTCCTCGTCCTGTCGAAGTTCGCGGGGGCGGCACGGCAATTGCCGGAAGCGCTCCTGGTCAACCCCTACGACCGCTTCGAGGTGGCCGAGGCGATCCGCACGGCGCTCTACATGTCGCGCGGCGAGCGGCTGGAGCGCTGGAAGCCGATGGCCGAGCGGATGACCCGCGAGGACGTGGACTGGTGGGCGCGCAACTTCCTGACCGAGCTCGAGCATTTCCGGACCGTCGAGCGCGAGCCGCCGACGGCGGCCGAGGCCGCCGAGTAATCCCGGTCGCCTTCTCGAACCCTCTGGACGGACTTGCCCGATGATCGGCGTCGATGACGGCGTGCCGGCCCCGCTCGGCGCGCATTTCGACGGGCGCGGGGTCAATTTCGCCCTGTTCTCCGAGCACGCCACCGCGGTCGATCTCTGCCTGTTCGAGCCGGGCGAGCGCCACGAGACGCACCGGATCCGGCTGCCGGCGCGCACCGACGACGTCTGGCACGGGTACCTGCGCGGCGTGCTGCCGGGCCAGCTCTACGCCTACCGGGTGCACGGGCCGTGGGCGCCGGAGCGCGGCCACCGCTTCAACGCCTCGAAGCTCGTGCTCGACCCCTACGCCCGCGAGATCGCGGGCCGCATCCGCTGGCACGACGCGCTCTACGGCCATCGCCGCGGGGTCGCCCGCGAGGACCGGATCGACCGGCGCGACAGCGCGGCCTACATGCCGAAGGCCGTCGTCACCGCGCCCGAGGTGCCCGACCTCGCCCTGAGGCCGGTGCGCCGGCCGCTGCACGAGACGGTGATCTACGAGGCCCATGTCCGGGGCCTGACCATGACCCACCCGGCGATCCCCGAGGCCGAGCGCGGCACCTACGAGGCGCTGGCCCATCCGGCGATCATCGAGCACCTGTGGAAGCTCGGCGTCACCGCCCTCGAACTGCTGCCGATCCAGGCCTTCGCCGACGACCGCTTCCTCGTCGACAAGGGACTGGTGAACTACTGGGGCTACTCGCCGCTCGGCTACTTCGCGCCGGACCCGCGCTATCTCGGGCACGGCGGGACCGGCGGCCTCAAGGCGGCGATCCGGGAGCTGAACGCCGCCGGGATCGAGGTCTTCCTCGACGTGGTCTACAACCACACCTGCGAGGCGGGGCTCGACGGCCCCACGCTCTCGTTCCGCGGCATCGACAACGCGAGCTACTACAAGCTCGACCCCGCCGACCCGCAGCGCGGGATCGACTGCACGGGCTGCGGCAACACCTTCGACGTCGCCCATCCCCGGGTGATGCAGCTGGTGATGGATTCGCTGCGCCACTGGGTCTCCGCCTACGGCATCGCGGGCTTCCGCTTCGATCTCGCCTCCTCGCTCGGGCGCGCGCCGCTGGCCTTCTCGCCCCAGGCCGCCTTCTTCCAGGCCGTGGCGCAGGACCCGGTGCTGGCCGGCGTCAAGATGATCGCCGAGCCCTGGGACATCGGCGAGGGCGGCTACCAGCTCGGCGGCTATCCGCGCGGCTGGAGCGAGTGGAACGACCAGTTCCGCGACGCCGCCCGCGGCTTCTGGCGCGGCGACCGCGGCACCCTGCCGAAGCTGACGCAAGGGTTGTCCGGCTCGCGCGAGGTCTTCGCGCCCTCCGGCCGCTCGCCGCTCGCCAGCATCAACTTCGCGGCGAGCCACGACGGCTACACGCTGGCCGACGTCGTCGCCTACGAGGAGAAGCACAACGAAGAGAACGGCGAGGGCAACCGCGACGGCCACGGCCACAACGTCTCGCGCAACTACGGCGTCGAGGGCGACACGGACGACCCCGAGATCCTGAAGGTCCGGGCCCGCCAGAAGCGCAACCTGCTCGCCACCGTGATGCTGGCGCAGGGGGTGCCGATGCTGCTGATGGGCGACGAGCGCTCGCGCAGCCAGGGCGGCAACAACAACGCCTACTGCCAGGACAACGCCGTCAGCTGGATGGACTGGACCTCGGACCCGGACCCGACGCTGGCGACCTTCGTGGCGAACCTGCTCCGCCTGCGCCGCGAGGAGCCGGCTCTGCGCCGCCGCCGCTTCTTCGACGGTTCCGCGATCGATCCGGAGGAGCCGCTGCGCGACGTGCACTGGCTCAGCCCCGACGGCACCGAGATGGACGGGGCCGCCTGGGGCGAGGACGGCCGCCAGGCCTTCGGCATGCAGATCGGCAACGACGGCGAGGCGGGCCAGCGCCTGCTCATCCTGTTCAATGCTGCCGAGACGGCCTGCAGCTTCCGGATCGCGCCGGACGTCGGCGGCCCCTGGCGCGTGGTGTTCGACACCGCGCGCGAGACCGGCGCCGTGCTGTTCGGCCCCGCCGCGCTCGCCGGGGGCGGCAGCCTGAGCCTGCCGGCCCGCACGGTGCTGGTGCTCGCCGCCCGCACCGACGAGGCGGCCTGAGGCGGTCTCCCGCGACCGGGTTCCCACCCCCGTCATTCCGGCGCTGCCGCGGGATGACGGTGCACTTGGCGCATGGCGCTGCGGGGGACGGCAACCGGGAGTTGTCGAGAGCGCGGCCCGGCGCCGGCCCCCGAGGCGACGCCGATCCGCACCGCCGCCCGATCCGCCGGAATCTACCCTGCGACACCGTTGCCGCACCGTTCCACCGCCTTAGTTGCGGCGCGGGAACAAGATGCGCCGCGCCGCCTTCTGATGAGGAAGCGGGGCCGGACACGCCCGCACGCTCCCCAAGAGCCTCTCATGAAACGCCCGCTGCACCGTCGCGTGCAGAGGGAGGTCTCCCGGCGATCGGGCGTTTCGTGAGGGGCTCCAAGACGTCCAACGATGCGCCGCCGGTTCGGCGTTCCTGGGCGTGCCACGACACGGTTCGACGGCTCGTCCGCGCTTCCCGAGCGCGGGTCTTCGACGACAAGGAACAGGCTCGATGCGGCGCGCCCACAGCATGGATTTCGGTGCCGAGTTCGTGGAGGGCGGCGTGCGCTTCGCGCTCTGGGCCCCGACCGCGCAGGACGTCACCCTGGTGATCGACGGGCAGGACCACGCCATTCCGGCCGCCGAGCACGGCTGGCGCCGGGCGGTGGTGCCGGGTGTGAGGGCCGGCGCCCGCTACGGTTTCCGCATCGACGGCGACCTCGTGGTGCCCGATCCCGCCTCGCGCTTCCAGCCCGAGGACGTGTCCGGTCCGAGCGAGGTGATCGACCCGAACGCCTTCGTGTGGACGGACGACGCCTGGACGGGCCGCCCCTTCGAGGAGGCGGTGATCTACGAGACCCACGTGGGCACCGCGACCCCCGAGGGCACCTATGCGGGGCTGGCGGGCAAGCTCGAATACATCCGCGACCTCGGCGTCACCGCGATCGAGCTGCTGCCGCTCGCCGACTTCAAGGGCACCCGCAACTGGGGCTACGACGGCGTGCTGCCCTATGCGCCGGACGGAGCCTACGGCCGGCCCGACGACCTGAAGCGCCTGATCGACCGGGCGCACGCCCTCGGGCTGATGGTCTACATCGACGCCGTCTACAATCATTTCGGCCCGGCCGGGAACTATCTCCACGCCTACGCCAAGACCTTCTTCACCGAGCGTCACCAGACGCCCTGGGGTGCGGGGATCAACTTCGACGGCAAGGAGAGCGGCCGCACGGTGCGCCAGTACTTCATCCAGAACGCGCTGTACTGGCTGGAGGAGTATCATTTCGACGGCATCCGCTTCGATGCCGTGCACGCGATCCTCGACGATTCGGAAAGACACTTCCTGGCCGAGCTCGGCGAGACCGTCCGGGAGAAATTCCCCGACCGCCAGATCCACCTGATGCTCGAGAACGAGGCGAACCAAGCCAAGTGGCTGGAGCGGGATGCGGACGGCAAGCCGCGCCAGCACGACGCGCAGTGGGCGGACGACCTGCACCATTGCTGGCACGTGCTGCTGACGGGCGAGGATGCCGGCTACTACGAGAGCTTCGCGGACAAGCCGGTCGAGCGTCTCGCCCGCTGCCTGTCGGAGGGTTTCGCCTACCAGGGCGAGCCCTTCCCGACCCTCGACAACCACCCGCGCGGCGAGCCCTCGGCGCACCTGCCGCCCCACGCCTTCGTGACCTTCCTGCAGAACCACGATCAGGTCGGCAACCGGGCGCTCGGCGAGCGGCTGAGCCAGCTCTCGGATCCGAGAAAGCTCGCTCTCGCCCGCGGCGGCTTCCTGCTGGCGCCCCAGATCCCGATGCTCTGGATGGGCGAGGAATGGTCGGCCTCGACGCCGTTCCTGTTCTTCGTGGATTTCGCGCCCGACGAAGAGCTGAACAAGGCCGTGCGCGAGGGCCGTCGCCGCGAGTTCAAGAGCTTCGCCGCCTTCGCCGACGACACCTCGAAGATCCCGGACCCGACCGAGGAGAAGACCTTCGCGGATTCGAAGCTCGACTGGTCCGAGCCGGAGCGAGCGCCGCACAAGGACGTGCTCGCCGAGACGAAGCGCCTGCTGGCGATCCGCCGCGACGTGGTCGTGCCGCTCGCCAAGTCCGGCTACCGCGGCGCCATCGCGACCCTGCCGCGCCCCGACGTGGTCGATTGCACTTGGCGCTTCGGCGCCGGGACGCTCCGCTTCGTCGCCAACCTGGGCGACGCCGAGTTTCAGCCGGACGATCTCTCCGGTGAGGTGATCTGGACCAACGCGCCCGATGATCGGGGCGCGAGCCTGGCCGGCTGGACCGGCGTCTTCGTGACGGAAAAGAACCAGTGAGCGGCACTCTCGAACGTCTGGCCGACCTCGTCGGCGTCGCCGGCGGCTACACGGATGCCTTCGGCAAACCCGTCGAGACGAAGCTGGAGGTCCGCAAGGGACTGCTGGCTGCCCTCGGCTTCCGGGTCGGCTCGGAGGACGAGGCCGCGGAGTCGCTCCGCACCGTCGAGGCCCTGCGCCGCGGGCTGGTCCCGCCGCTGATGCCGGTCGAGGCGCGCCGCACCGCCCGCGTGCCGGTGCGGGCGGAAGCCGGTACCCTGGCGTGGCGCGTCGTGGACGAGCGCGGCAATGCCCGCGAGGGGCGTGCGGCGATCTCGGGCAGCGAGGCGGGCTTCGAGCTGCCGCCGCTGACGCCCGGCTACCATCACCTCACGGCGACGCTCGGCGACCGCAAAGCCGAGGCCTGGGTGATCGCCGCGCCGCAGCGCTGCTGGCGCCCGCGTGCCTACGCCGACGAGGGCGCGGCCGATTGGGGCCTCGCCGCGCAGCTCTACGGCCTGCGCTCGGCGGACAATATCGGCATCGGCACCTACGCGGATGCGGGGCAGGCCGCGCACGATGCGGGCCTGCGCGGCGCGTCCTTCCTGGGTCTCAGCCCGGTCCACGCCCTGTTCGGGGCCGACCGCACCAAGATCTCGCCCTACTCGCCCTCCTCGCGCCTGTTCCTCGAGACGCTGTTCATCGCGCCGGACGCCCTGCCGGGCTTCGTCGGCTCGCGGGCGGAGGCGCTGCTGAGGGAGAACGGTCGCGCGGTCGAGGCCCTGCGCTCGGCCTCCCTCGTCGATCACCAGGGCGTCTGGGACGTGCTGGCGCCGGTGCTCGACGCGCTCTGGCAGGATTCGCCGGCCCGCCGCGGCGAGGATGCCGACTTCCAGGCGTTCCGCCAGGATGGCGGCGAGGATCTTCAGGCCCACGCGGTGTTCGAAGCGCTCTCGGCCCATTTCAAGGCCCAGGGCGCCCACTGGCTCGGCGACTGGCCGGAGGAGTACCGCCGCGCCGGCACGGAGGCTGTGCGCGCCTTCGAGGCCGAGCACGCCGAGGCCGTGAGCTTCCACGCCTGGCTGCAATTCCTCGCCGACCGTCAGCTCGCCGCGGCCTCCCGGCGCGCGCACGAGGCCGGCATGCGCATCGGCCTCTACCGCGACCTCGCGGTCGGCGCCGACCGCGGCGGCTCCGAGATCTGGTCGCATCCCGAGCGCTTCGCCAACGGCGTCTCGATCGGCGCGCCGCCGGACCTCCTCGCCCCGAAGGGCCAGGATTGGGGCCTGCCGGCCTTCGACCCGCTGGAGATGGAGCGCGACGGACTCGCGGCCTTCCGGGCTCTGGTCCAGGCCAACATGCGCCATGCCGGCGCGATCCGCATCGACCACGCCTTCCAGCTGGCAAGGCTCTTCCTGATCCCGCTCGGCGGCTCGGCTCATGACGGCGCCTACGTCCTGATGCCGTTCGAGCCGATGCTGGCCGTGCTGCGCCTGGAGAGCCACCGCAACAAGTGCATCGTGATCGCCGAGGATCTCGGCACCGCGCCCGAGGGTTTCTCGGACGCGCTGATGGGCGCCGGCATCCTGAGCTACCGCATCCTCGCCTTCGAGCGCGAGGGCGACGGCCGCTTCAAGGCGCCGGGCGCCTATCCGCGCGACGCGCTCACCGCGATCACCACGCACGACCTGCCGACCTTCGTCGGCTGGTGGCGGGGCGTCGATACCGACACCCGGCAGGCGCTCGGCCTCTACGACCAGGAGCGGGCCGAGGCCGAGCGGGGCGAGCGCGTCACCGAGCGCCGCCGCCTCACCGAGGCCCTGGCCGGCGAGCAGCTTCTGCCGAGCTGGGACCCGCCCGACGCCGCGCCCTTCGAGGCCGCCGCGCGCTATCTCGCCCGCGCGCCCTCGATCCTCACGGCCGTCCAGTACGAGGACGTGATCTCGGAACTCTCCCAGGCCAACGTGCCGGGCTCGACCGAGGGCTATCCGAACTGGCGGCGCAAGCTCGACCGCGACCTCACCGCCATCGCCGAGCCCGGCGGCCCGCTCGCCAAGCTCGCCGCCTCGCTCTCGGCCGAGGAGCGCGGACCGCATTCGGGTGCAGCGCGCCTCAACGCGCCGCCGCCGCGGGCGACCTACCGGCTGCAGTTCCACAAGGACTTCACCTTCGCGGATGCGGAGCGGATCGTCCCGTACCTGGCCAAGCTCGGCATCAGCCACGTCTACGCCTCGCCGCTCCAGAAGGCGCGGCCCGGCTCGACCCACGGCTACGACATCGTCGATCACGGCGCGATCAACCCGGAACTCGGCGGCGAGGAAGGCTTCGTGCGCCTCTCCGACCGGCTGCGGGAGCACGGCCTGAAGCTCCTGCTCGACATCGTGCCGAACCACATGGGCGTCGGCGGCGCCGACAACCCGTGGTGGCTCTCGGTTCTCGAGTGGGGTCCGCTGTCGCCGTTCGCGCACGCCTTCGACATCGATTGGGAACGGATGGGGGCGAACCGCAACCTCGTCATCCCGTTCCTGGGCGACCGCTACGGCGAGGCCCTGGAGAAGGGCACGCTGGAACTGAAGTTCGACCCGCAGGCCGGCGCCTTCAGCGTCTGGCACTACGAGCACCAGTTCCCGATCCGGCCGCTGAACTACCCGACCATCCTCAACCGGGTGCTGGCCGCCCTCGGCGAGGTCGGGGACGACGCCTCGGCCGAGCTGATGGCGATCTCCGAGCGTCTGCGCACCATGGGCGAGGAGACGAACCCGGAGCGCCGCCGAGGCTTCCCGGAGGAGGCCGAGGGGCTGAAGCAGCGCCTCGCCGCCGTCTACGCCGCGGCGCCGACGATCCGCGACGCGATGGAGCGGGGCCTGAAGCTTCTCAACGGCGTCAAGGGACACCCGGACAGCTTCGGGCCGCTGCACCGCCTGTTGGAAAGCCAGGCCTACCGGCTCGCCCACTGGCGCATCGCGTCGAGCGACATCAACTACCGCCGCTTCTTCGACGTGAACTCGCTGGCGGGCCTGCGCGTCGAGAAGACGGACATCTTCCACCGCTCGCACGAGACCGTGTTCCGGCACGTGCGCGAGGGCCGCATCGACGGCCTGCGCATCGACCACATCGACGGGCTGGCCGACCCGCTGGGCTACGCCCGCGCGCTCCAGGCCGCGGTGGGCCCGGGCTTCTACGTGGTGGTCGAGAAGATCCTGGAGCCCGGCGAGAAGCTGCGGCCCTGGCCGGTGGCCGGCACCACCGGCTACGACGTGCTGAACCAGCTCGACGGCATCTTGGTCGACAAGGAGAAGCAGGCCAAGGTCCGGCGCATCTACGAGTGGGCCTCGGGCATGGACGAGCCCTACGGCTTCCAGCTCCGCGCCGCGAAGGCCGAGATCCTCGAGATCAGCTTCGCGAGCGAGCTGGAGGTGCTGACCGCCGACCTCAAGGAGGTGGCCGACGCCGACCGGCGCACCCGCGACTTCTCGGTCAACGCCATCCGCCGGGCGCTCATCGAGATCATCGCGCGCTTTCCCACCTACCGCAGCTACCTGCCGCCGGAACTGGAGGACGCCGAGATCGAGGCCGAGGACGTCCGGCTGATCGAGGGCGCGGTGGCCAAGGCCAAGCGCTGGTCCGGCCTGCCGGACCGCTCGGTGCACGACTTCGCGCAGAACGTGCTGCTCGGCCGCGTCGAGACCTCCGGGCCGGGCCGACCGGATCCGCGGGTGGTGCTGCGCTTCCGCCGCCGCTTCCAGCAGCTGACCGGCCCGGTCATGGCCAAGAGCCTGGAGGACACCCTCTTCTACCGCTACGCGCTGCTCCTCGGCCTCAACGAAGTCGGCGGCGACCCGGGCGAGTACGGCATCGACGCGGAGCACTTTCACGCGCTCCAGGCGGCGCGTGCCCGCGACTGGCCGAACGCCATGATCACCACGGCGACGCACGACACCAAGCGCGGCGAGGACGCCCGCACGCGCCTCATCGCCCTCTCCGAGATGCCGGATGCCTGGGCTCGCGCCTGGGACCTCTGGCGCGCGACCGCCGGGCCGCACCTCGCCACGATCGACGACGAGCCCGCGCCCGACGCCAACGACCAGTGGATGTTCTTCCAGGCGATCCTCGGCGCGTGGCCGCTGGAACTCCTCCAGCAGGACGACGCGGCCGGGATCGAGGATTTCCGAGAGCGCCTCATCGCCTACGGCGAGAAGGCGATGCGCGAGGGCAAGCGCCGCTCCAGCTGGGTCAACGTGGACGAGGCCTACGAGGGCGCGGTCAAGCGCCTGTTCGAGGCGATCGTCGCGCCGGGCTCGGACTTCCTGCGGGAACTGCGCCCCTTCGCCCAGCGCCTCGCCCATCTCGGCATGCTGACGTCCCTGGGACGCACGGTGCTGAAGGCGACCCTGCCGGGCCTGCCCGACACCTACCAGGGCACCGAGTTCTGGGACTTCTCCTTCGTGGATCCCGACAACCGCCGCCCGGTCGACTACCCGGCGCTGGCGCGGGCGCTGGAGGAGGGACGTCCCGCTTCCGAACTTCTGGGTACGTGGTGGGACGGGCGCGTGAAGCAGGCGGTGCTCGCCAAGCTCCTCGCGGAGCGCGCCGAGCGGGCGGGCTTCTACGCCGATGCCGACTACCGGGCCCTGCCGGCCGAGGGCGCGAAGGCGGCCCACGTCCTCGCCTTCCAGCGGGCGGACGGCGCGGGCGGCGGCGACGATCTCGTCGTGGCCGTGCCGCGGCTCGTGGCGAAGCTCGTGCCGGACGGACAGGTCTGGTCCGGCGAGGGCTTCGCCGGCACCGTGCTCGACCTCGGCGCGGGCACGCGCTGGCGCGATCTCGTCACCGGCGAGACCCGCGCGGGCGGGCAGGCCGACTGCGCCGAACTGTTCCGGCACCTGCCCTTCGCGGTGCTGCGACGGACGGAGTGACATAGAGGCCGCTTAAGACAGCGGCCCCGGAGCCCGCGGATTTTCAAGACATTCGCGGGTCCCACGCCCGGAGCGGGCCGGATGCTCGGGCGTTAGCCCCACACGCGAGACGACGAAGAGGCCTGCATGAACGCACCGACCACCGCGACGAAGGCCGCCCCGGCGACCGGCGTCGAGGCCCTGCCGGCCGCCTTCGCGCCGCGGGCCGAGGGGCCGCGGATCTACAACCTGTTCCCGCTGCTGGTGGGGCGCGTCGCCGACTGGACGCGCGAGTTGCCGCGCATCGCCGATCTCGGCTTCGACTGGGTCTACCTCAACCCGTTCCACCAGACCGGCGGCTCGGGCAGCCTCTACGCGGTGGCCGACCCCGACCGCCTGGACGAGCGGTTCCGCGATGCCGACGGCCGCTCGGACGACGACCAGATCCGCGATTTCTGCGCGGCGGCCGAGGCCTCCGGCCTCAAGGTGATGACCGACCTCGTCATCAACCACACGGCCAACGACGGCACACTCGCCCGCGAGCGGCCCGACCTCTTCCTGAAGGACGCGGACGGCACCATCGCCAGCCCCTTCGCGGTCGATCCGGACGATCCGACGAAGCGCACGGTCTGGGGGGATCTGGCCGAGCTCGACTACCACGCCGAGCACGCCCGCCACGAACTGACCCGGATCTGGGGCGCCTACGTGGCCAAGCTCCAGGGGCTAGGCGTGCGCGGCTTCCGGTGCGACGCCGCCTACATGGTCCCGGCCGAGACGTGGCGTGTCCTCATCGGCGAGGCGAAGCGGCGCGACCCCGAGTGCCTGTTCGCCGCCGAGACCCTGGGCTGCACCTTCGAGCAGGCCCGCGAGACGGCCGGCGCCGGCTTCGACTACCTGTTCAACTCCTTCGCGTGGTGGGACCTGAAGAAGGGCTGGGCGCTGGAGCAGTACGAGCGCCTGCGCGTCCTCGCGCCCTCCATCGCCTTCCCGGAGAACCACGACATGGGCCGCCTCGCGGCCGAGGTGGTGGGCGGTGCCGCCGAGATCGCCGCGCACCTGCGCGCGCGCTACGCGCTCGCCGCCTTCTTCTCGGCGGGCGTGCTGATGCCGGTGGGCTACGAGTGGGGCTACCGCCGCCGCCTCCACGTGGTCGAGACCACGCCCGCCTCCCGCGAGCACGATACCGGCATCGACATCTCGGCCTCGGTCGCGGCGATCAATAAGCTGCGCGCCGAGATCCCGGCCGCCAACGTCGAGGGCGCGCAACAGCGCATCTCGGCGCCCGATTCCGATCTCGTCGCGCTCGCCCGCTTCGACACCGGCCACCACGCCTCGGCGCGCAACGCCGTGATCGTGCTCTACAACCCGACCGAGCGCCCGCTCCCGGTCGATGCCGGCACGCTGATCGCCCGCACGGGCGGCATGCTCGGGCCCTGGACCGACCGCACGCCGGAGGCCGAGCCGATCGCCTTTCACCCGGGCAGCGCGATCGACCTCGCGCCGGGAGAACTGCGCATCATCACGGCCGACGCCGCCAAGGTCGCGCGTCTGCCTCTGCACGACCGGCCGGAGGGGAGGGGCCGCGTCGTCATCGAGGCGGTGACGCCGGAACTCGACGGCGGCCGCTCGGCGGTGAAGCGCGTCGTCGGCGAGTCACTGCACGTCGAGGCCGACATCTTCTCGGACGGCCACGAAATCATCGACGCCGCCGTTCTCTCGCGCGTGGCCGGCACCGAGACGTGGCGGCGCGACCCGATGGTCTTCATCGACAACGACCGCTGGGGCGGCAGCGTCCCGCTGGAGAAGAACGCCCGCTACGAGGTCACGATCGAGGCGTGGCGCGACGGCTTCTCGTCCTGGATGCGCGACACCCTGAAGAAGCGCGACGCGGGCGTCGATGTCCGCCTCGAGACGATCGAGGGCGTGGCGCTCGTCCAGACCGCGGCCGATCTCGCCACCGGCCGCGACAAGGACCGGCTCGCGGCCCTGGTCTCGGCACTGGCCGCCGAGCAGAGCGGTTCTGCGGCGCAACTCGACCGCATCCTGCAGCCCGATTCGGTGAAGCTGGTGCGGGCCCATGCCGAGCGCGTGAACCTCTCCCGCTATCCCGTCGTGCTGCCGGTGATCGTGGATCGCCTCGCG
The DNA here is from genome assembly GCF_001556475.1 of Methylobacterium sp. CCH5-D2. NCBI lineage: Bacteria > Pseudomonadati > Pseudomonadota > Alphaproteobacteria > Hyphomicrobiales > Methylobacteriaceae > Methylobacterium > Methylobacterium sp. CCH5-D2. The sequence goes on from NZ_LSIX01000996.1 coordinate 20,705, forward strand.
GCCCGGTTCTCGGCCTGGTACGAGATCTTCCCGCGCTCGCAGTCCATGGACGTCAACCGCCACGGCACCTTTCAGGACGTGATCGACCGCCTGCCGCAGATCCGCGAACTCGGCTTCGACGTGCTCTACTTCACGCCGATCCACCCGGTCGGGCGCACCAACCGCAAGGGCAAGAACAACACCCTGAAGGCGCTGCCGGGCGATGTCGGCTCGGTCTACGCGGTCGGCGCCGAGGAGGGCGGCCACGAGGCCGTGCATCCGGATCTCGGCACGCTCGAGGATTTCGAGCGGCTCGTCGCGGCGAGCCACGCCTACGGCATGGAGATCGCGCTCGATTTCGCGATCCAGTGCTCGCCCGACCATCCCTGGATCAAGAACCACCCCGAATGGTTCGAGTGGCGCCCGGACGGCACGCTCAAGTTCGCCGAGAACCCGCCCAAGAAGTACGAGGACATCTCGAACGTCCACTTCTACGGCGGCGCGCTGCCCTCGCTCTGGATCGAGCTGCGCGACATCCTGCTCGGCTGGTGCGCGCGCGGCGTGCGCATCTTCCGGGTCGACAACCCGCACACCAAGCCGATCCCGTTCTGGGAATGGGTGATCGCCGAGGTCAACGGCCAGTATCCGGACGCGATCTTCCTCGCTGAGGCCTTCACCCGGCCGAAGATGATGAAGAAGCTCGCCAAGGCCGGCTACCAGCAGAGCTACACCTATTTCACCTGGCGCAACACCAAGGCGGAGCTGACCGAGTACGCCCTCGAACTCGCCGGCGAGATGGGCGAGTACTACCGCCCGAACTTCTTCGCCAACACACCCGATATCAATCCGTACTACCTCCAGACCAGCGGCCGGCCGGGTTTCGTCGTGCGCTCCACGCTCGCCGCGACGCTCTCCTCCGTCTACGGCATCTACAACGGCTTCGAGATGTGCGAGGCCGCGCCGTACCCCGGCAAGGAGGAGTACCTGAACTCGGAAAAATACGAACTGAAGGCCTGGGACTACCATCGCCCCGGCAACATCCGCGAGCACATCATCAAGCTCAACCAGATCCGCCGCGAGAACCCGGCCCTCTGGGATTTCCGCAACGTGCATTTCTGCGGCGCCTTCAACGACGAGATCATCGCCTACGCCAAGGTGACGCCGGAGCTCGACAACTGCGTCTTCGTGATGGTCAACCTCGACCCGAAGAACCGCCAGGAATGCACCTACGAGGTGCCGCTCTGGCTGTTCGGCCTGCCCGACGACGGCGCGGTCGAGGTCGAGGACCTGCTCCAAGGCTACACCTTCGAGCTGCGCGGCAAATCGCACCGGATCGCCCTCGATCCGGCGGAGCGCTCCTGCGTGATCTGGCGCCTGCGGGTGCCGCGGCGCCTTGCGGGATGAGCGCTCGCGTGCGACCAGACACCGACCCGGCGCGCTCTGCCGCGCTGTTGCCGCGATGATGCGGTCAAGCCGCATCTCGCCCGTTCACGCGCCGACCCCCGTCGGGCGGGACCGGCTCCGACCCGCCCCGACGCATGAGGCAGCGACGCGATGATCGATCGCAGCGATCCGCAATGGTACCGTGACGCCATCATCTACCAGATCCACGTCAAGTCGTTCTTCGACTCGAACAACGACGGGATCGGCGACTTCGCGGGGTTGACCCAGCGTCTCGACTACGTGCGCGATCTCGGCGTCACCGCGATCTGGCTGATGCCGTTCTATCCCTCGCCGCTGCGCGACGACGGCTACGACATCGCCGATTACCGGGACATCAACCCGTCCTACGGCACCATGGAGGATTTCAAGGCCTTCGTGGCAGCGGCGCACGAGCGCGGCCTGCGCGTCATCACCGAGCTCGTCATCAACCACACCTCGGACCAGCATCCCTGGTTCCAGCGGGCCCGCGAGGCGCCTCCCGGCAGCCCCGAGCGCGACTTCTACGTCTGGTCGGACACCGACGAGCCGTACAAGGACACCCGCATCATCTTCCTCGACACCGAGGTCTCGAACTGGACCTGGGATCCGGTCGCCAAGCAGTATTTCTGGCACCGCTTCTACTCGCACCAGCCCGACCTGAACTTCGACAACCCGGCGGTGCTGGAAGCCGTCATCGAGGTGATGCGCTACTGGCTCGACATGGGCGTCGACGGGCTGCGCCTCGACGCGATCCCCTACCTGATCGAGCGCGACGGCACGAACTGCGAGAACCTCTCCGAGACCCACGACGTCATCAAGGCGATCCGCGCGGCGCTCGATGCGAGCTACCCGGACCGGATGCTGCTGGCGGAAGCCAACCAGTGGCCCGAGGAGACGGCGCAGTATTTCGGCGACGGCGACGAGTGCCACATGGCATTCCACTTCCCGCTGATGCCGCGCATGTACATGGCGATCGCCCGCGAGGACCGGCATCCGATCACCGACATCATGCGCCAGACCCCGGAGATCCCGGAGGGCTGCCAGTGGGCGATCTTCCTGCGCAACCATGACGAGCTGACGCTCGAGATGGTCACGGCGGAGGAGCGCGACTACCTCTGGTCGTTCTACGCCGCCGAGCGCCGCGCGCGCATCAATCTCGGCATCCGCCGCCGCCTTGCGCCCCTGCTGGAGAACGACCGGCGCAAGATCGAGCTGATGAAGTCCCTCGTCCTGTCGATGCCCGGCACGCCGGTGCTCTACTACGGCGACGAGATCGGCATGGGCGACAACATCTATCTGGGCGACCGCGACGGCGTGCGCACCCCGATGCAATGGTCGCCCGACCGCAACGGCGGCTTCTCGCGCGCCAACCCGCAGAAGCTGTTCCTGCCCTCCGTGCAGGACCCGATCTACGGCTTCGACGCGATCAACGTCGAGGCGCAGGTCCAGGCCCAGACGAGCCTGCTGAACTGGACGCGGCGCATGATCGCGATCCGCAACAACTCGGTCGCGCTCGGCCGCGGCACGATCCAGTTCCTCTATCCGGCGAACCGCAAGGTGCTGGCCTGGATCCGCGAGTTCGAGGGCGAGCGCATCCTCTGCGTGGCCAACCTCTCGCGCGCGCCGCAGGCCGTGCAGCTCGACCTGTCGGAACTCAGGAGCGCCGTCCCGATCGAGCTGACGGGCGGCACGGAGTTCCCGGCGATCGGCGAGTTGCCCTACCTGCTCACGCTGCCGGCCTACGGCTTCTACTGGTTCTCGCTCTCCTCGGCGAACACGGGCGCGGTCGGCCCGCAGCGCGAGGCGCCGGAGCTGTTCACGCTGGTGCTGACCGGCGGCATCGAGTCCCTGGTCGCGGGCCGCGAGCGCACGGCCTTCGAGCGGACCGTGATCCCGCCCTTCCTGGCGAGCCGTCGCTGGTTCGGCGCCAAGGGCTCGCGCATCAAGGGCGTGCAGATCATCGATTGCGCCGTGCTCAAGGAGGGCGAGGGCGAGGCCCGCTTCCTCCTGCCGCGCGTCACCGTGAGCTTGGCCAACGGGGAGCGCCAGGACTACTTCGTGCCCGTCGGCGTGGACGAGGGCCGCGAGGACGAGACCCTGATGACCTACGCGGTGGCCCGCGTCCGCCGCGGGCCCCGCACCGGCTTGCTCTACGGCGCCGCCGCCTCCAGCGACTTCGCGGTCGCCCTGATCGACGGCATGCGCGACGGCCGCGAGATCCCGACCGAGCGCGGGACGCTCGTCTTCTCGAAGACCTCGGCCTACGATCCCGAGATCACCTACGAGGCCGGCGAGGTGCGCCGCCTCTCGGCGGAGCAGAGCAACACCTCGATCGCCATCGGCTCGAAGATGATGCTGAAGCTGCTGCGGCGGCTCCAGCCGGGCACGCATCCCGAGGTCGAGGTCGGGCGCTTCCTCACGGAGGTCGCGCACTTCACCAACACCCCCGCGCTGCTGGGCACTCTGGAGCACGTCGCCGAGGACGGCACCCGCACGGCGCTCGCCGTGTTGCAGGGCTACGTCCTCAACCAGGGCGACGCCTGGACGGTGATGCTGGAGGGCCTGCGCCGCGACTTCGAGACCGTGGTGCTGGCCCCTGAGAGCGAGGCGCCGCCGCCGGAGGAGGCCTTCGGCGCGCACCTGCGCTGGGCCGACCTCCTCGGTCGCCGCACCGCCGAGCTGCACCGGGCGCTCGCGACCGACAGCGACGACGCGGCCTTCCAGCCCGAGACCTTCGGCGAGGACGACCTCGCGGTGCTGGCCCGCGACGCCCGCCTCCAGGCCGAGCGCGCCTTCGCGGGCATGAAGACCGTGGTGGAGCGCGGGCTCGACCGGCCGAACGTCGCCGAGCTCTACGGCCGCCGCGGCGAGGTCGAGGCGCTGATCGCCGGGCTCACCCAGGGCATGCCGCGGGGGGCGCACAAGACGCGCATCCACGGCGACTACCATCTCGGCCAGGTGCTGGTCTCGGAAGGCGACCTCATCATCGTGGACTTCGAGGGCGAGCCCTCGCGGCCGGCGGACGAGCGCCGCGCCAAGTCGACGCCCCTGCGCGACGTCGCCGGGATGCTGCGCTCCTTCGCCTACGGCGCCGAGACGGTGATCCGCGAGATCGCGAGCCGCTTCGCCGATTCGGAGGGGCGCGGGCGCAACGCCGCGGTGGCGTGGCTCGGCATGATCAACGAGGCGTTCCTGGCCGGCTACGCGGACGCGGTTCGCGAGAGCCCGGCCGCCGTCACGGATGCGGCGACCCAGGACAATCTCCTGCGCCTCTGTCTGCTGATCAAGGCGCTCTACGAGATCGATTACGAGGCCAACAACCGTCCGGACTGGATCGAAATCCCGGCGCGCGGGGTTCTCAATATTCTGGACGAACGCACGAAAGGCGCTTGAATGACGGCGATCGACGACAGCTTCGCGAGCGGAACCGAGCGCGGATCTGCTCCGCCCCGGGCCGCCGAGGCGCCGCCGCCCGCCGCGCGTCCGAGCCTGCACCCGGACGCGATCAAGGCGGTGATGGCCGCCGACCACGGCGACCCCTTCGGGATCCTCGGTCCGCATCAGGTCGGCCCCGGCGCCTGGGAGGTCCGCGCGGTGCTGCCCGAGGCGCGCGCCGCCACGCTGCTCACCGCCGGGCGGAGCATCCCGTTCGAGCGGCGCCACCCGGACGGCTTCTTCGTCGCGTCCGTGAAGAGCGAGGGCCGCCCGCTCTACGAGATCGAGATCGAGGCCTGGGACGGCGCGCGGCGCAAGCGCTACGACCCCTACAGCTTCGGCTCGTCGATCGAGCAGCACGACGTCAACGCCCTGCGCGAGGTCGGCACCAACGTCGTCTACCGCGTGCTCGGCGCCCAGCTCGGCAACCTCGACGGCATCGACGGCTTCCGTTTCGCCGTCTGGGCGCCGAACGCCCGGCGCGTCAGCGTGGTCGGCGACTTCAACGAGTGGGACGGCCGCCGCCACCCGATGCGGCAGTGGCAGGACGGCGGCGTCTGGGAGCTGTTCGTCCCGGGCCTCAAGGTCGGCCAGGCCTACAAGTTCGAGATCCGCGGGCCCGACGGGTCCGTGCTACCCCTGAAGGCCGACCCGGTCGCCTTCCGGGCCCAGCACCCGCCCGAGACCGCCTCCGTCCTCAACGGCGCGACCCGCTACGCGTGGCAGGACAAGGGCTGGATGGAGACGCGCGGCGCGCGCGACCCGCGCCACAGCGCCATCTCGATCTACGAGGTCCATCTCGGCTCGTGGGCGCGGGTGCCCGACGAGGGCAACCGCTACCTCACCTACAAGGAGATGACCGAGCGCCTCATCCCCTACGTCAAGGAGATGGGCTTCACCCATATCGAGCTCCTGCCGATCACCGAGTACCCGTTCGACGGGTCCTGGGGCTACCAGCCGGTCTCGCTGTTCGCGCCGACGAGCCGCTTCGGCACGCCCGAGGAGTTCGCGGCCTTCGTGGATGCGGCGCACGCGGCCGGCATCGGCATCCTGCTCGACTGGGTGCCGGGCCACTTCCCGCTCGACGCGCACGGCCTCGGCCTGTTCGACGGCACGCATCTCTACGAGCACGCCGACCCGCGCCAGGGCTTCCACCAGGATTGGGGCACCTACATCTACAATTTCGGGCGGACCGAGGTGGCGACGTTCCTCGCCGCCAACGCCCGGTTCTGGCTGGAGCACTATCACCTCGACGGCCTGCGCGTGGATGCGGTCGCGTCGATGCTCTACCTCGATTACTCGCGCCGCGCGGGCGAGTGGATCCCGAACCAGTACGGCGGCAACGAGAACCTCGACGCGATCAACTTCCTGCGCGCGACCAACGAGGCGACCTACAGCCACGCGCCCGGCACCATCACGGTGGCGGAGGAATCGACCTCCTGGCCCGGCGTCTCGCACCCGACCTACACGGGCGGCCTCGGCTTCGGCTTCAAGTGGAACATGGGGTGGATGCACGACACCCTGCAGTTCATCTCGAAGGAGCCGATCCACCGGCGCTACCACCACCACGACCTGACCTTCGGCCTGCTCTACGCCTTCTCCGAGAACTTCGTGCTGCCGCTCTCCCACGACGAGGTGGTGCACGGGAAGGGCTCGCTGCTCGGCAAGATGCCGGGGGACCGCTGGCAGAAGTTCGCGAACCTGCGCGCCTATTTCGGCTTCATGTGGGGGCACCCGGGCAAGAAGCTGCTCTTCATGGGCGGCGAGTTCGGCCAGGAGAAGGAGTGGAACCACAACCAGTCGCTGGACTGGCACCTGCTCGACGATCCCCTGCACCGGGGTGTGAAGGACGCGATCCGCGACCTCAACCGCCTCTACACGTCGACCCCGGCCCTCTACAGCCGCGACGTCGAGGCGGGCGGTTTCCAGTGGCTGGTGGCGGACGACCAGGACAACAGCGTCATCGCCTGGGCCCGCAAGGGCCGCGAGCCGGGCGAGATCGCGATCGTGGTCTCGAACTTCACGCCCGTGCCCCGCGAGGGCTACCGCATCGGCGTGCCGGAGGCGGGCTTCTACCGCGAGGCCTTCAACTCGGACGCCGAGGTCTACGGCGGCTCGAATGTCGGCAACCGGGGCGGCCTGCACAGCGACGACAGCCCGAGCCACGGTCAGGCGCAGTCCCTGAACCTGACCCTGCCGCCGCTCGGCACGACGATCTTCGTGCTGCAGCGCTGAGAACGCGAAAGGCGCGCGGGTGAATCCCGCGCGCCTTTCGAAGTCATGGTTTCGAAAGGTCCACGACCTTTCGCGGGTCCAGGGCAGCGCCCTGGTCGGCGAAGCCAAGCTCGGGGCTCCGCCCCGAACCCTGCCAAAGGGCCTCAGGCCCTTTGCAATCCCAGGTTCAGGCCGCGCGCCAGCGCGGGGCGGCGTTGCCGAAGGCGCGGGCGTAGAGGGCCGCGTAGTGGGCCGCCGAGTTGTCCCAGCCGAAGCTGCGGCCCATCGCGGTCCGGCGCATCGTGTTGAGGCGCTTCTTCTGCCCGAAGGTGTCGAGCGCCCGCCGCACCGCGCCGCCGAGGCCGCCCTCGTCCCGCTCCGAGAAGCTGAAACCCGTCACCCCGTCCTCGACCGTGTCGGCAAGGCCCCCGGTGCGCCGCACGATCGGCAGCGAGCCGAAGCGCTGGGCGTACATCTGGGCGAGGCCACAGGGCTCGAAGCGCGAGGGCATCAGAAGGAAGTCGCTGCCCGCGAACATCCGGCGGGCATCCGCCTCGTCGAAGCCGACATGCACGCCGACAGCCTCCGGGTACCGGCAGGCGAGGCTTCGCAGGGCGTTCTCGAACCGGCCCTCGCCCTGGCCGATCACCACCATCTGGCCACCCTCGGCCACGATGGTCTCGGCCGCCTGGATCGACAGGTCGATGCCCTTCTGGTGCACCAGCCGCGACACGATGGCGAAGAGGGGGCCGCGCGAGACCGCGAGGCCGAAATGCTGGCGCACGGCCTCGGCGTTGGCGCGCTTGCCCTTCCAGTCGTCGGCCTCGAAGCGGGTGGCGAGGTGCGGGTCGGTGCGCGGGTCCCAGCTCTCGTCGATGCCGTTGAGGATGCCGGCGAGACGACCCTGGCTGGCGCGGGTCCGCAGGAGGCCGTCGAGACCGCAGCCCATGTCGGGCGTCTGGATCTCGCGGGCGTAGGTCTCGCTCACGGTGGTGATGTAGGAGGCGTAGTAGAGACCGGCCTTCAGGAAGGAGAGCTGCCCGTAGAACTCGACGCCGTTCACCTGGAAGGCGGAGTCCGGCATGCCGAGCCGGGCGAGATTGGCCTGCGGGAACAGGCCCTGGTAGGCGAGGTTGTGGATCGTCAGCACGCTCGGTACGCGCAGGCCCCGCCAGGCCAGATAGGCGGGTGCCAGCGCCGCCTGCCAGTCGTTGAGGTGCAGGAGGTCGGCGCGCCAGGCGGCATCCGCGCCGACCGCGATCTCGGCGGCCGCGAGGCTGAGCCGGGCGAAGCGCAGGTCGTTGTCGCCGAAATCGCCCCCGGCGTCGCCGTAGGGCGTGCCGTCGCGCGCGAACAGCTCGTCGTTGATGAGGACGTAGATCTGCAGCCCGTCCTCCGTCTCGACGAGGCCGAGATCGCAGGCCGGGACGCCGGCATAGCCGTTGAGGCGCGCGACGACTGGGATGTCGGGATGGGCCGCGCGGACCTGCCGGTAGCCGGGGATCAGCACGCGGACGTCGAAGCCGCGGCGCAGGGCGCGCGGCAGTGCGCCGGCGACCTCGCCGAGGCCGCCGGTCTTCACGAAGTCAGCCATCTCCGGCGTGGCGAACAGCACGCGTGGCTGGAGCGAGGTCCGGGAATCGAGGATTGGATCGGGTGCAGGGCTTGGCTGCGGCTCGTGGCTGTGATCGCCCGAACAACCCCAGAAACTCATCGCAGCGTTCTCGATACGGGCACGTCGCCCGAGACGGGCTGAGGCGCCCGCGGCCAAGTTCGTCATGGCAACGCTTCCGGACCGAGTCGGTTCCTGTGCGTTGCACAAACCAGGCCAGGCAAACACGGCTTTTTTCCGGTTCACGCTGCGATGCGGCAACCCCGTGTCAGGACTGCATCAGAATGAGGCCCTCCGCCCCGCCCAGTCTTATCCGCCCGGCGCCTCGCTCCCCTGCGCGGCCGCCCCGGCTCGAGAGGAGGATCGTCCAGGCCTCGTTCTCCGGCAGGGGGATCTCGTGCGCGGCGGTGCCGAAATTGAGGATCACCCGCAGGCGCGCCTCGCCCGCGCCGCGCTCGTAGGCGAGGATGTCGGGTAGGCCGAGGGCGATCGTGCGGTAGCTGCCCACCGCGAGCGCGTCGTGCTCGCGGCGCAGCGCCAGCAGGCGGCGGTAGAGCGTCAGGATCGAGCCCGGCACGTCCTGCAGGCACTCGACGTTGCGCGTCGCGTGGTCGGGCGAGAGCGGCAGCCAGGGCTCGGCGGCGCTGAAGCCCGCCTGCGGCCCCGGCTCCCACTGCATCGGCGTGCGCTCCGGGTCGCGGCCGTGGCCGGGCTCGTTGATCTCCCAGGGGTCGCGCACGCGATCCTCCGGGATCGGCACGTGGCCGAGGCCGAGCTCGTCGCCGTAGTAGAGGGTCGGCGTGCCGCGCAGGGTGAGGAGCAGCATCGCGGCGATGCGGGCCTGGTCCTCGCCGATGCGCGCGGCGATGCGGGGCTGGTCGTGGTTGCCGAGCACCCAGTTCGGCCAGCCGCCCTCGGGCAGGCCCGCCTCGTAGTTCTCCACCAGCTCCCGCACCGCGTCGGCGCGCCAGGGCGTCTGGATGAGCTGGAAGTTGAAGGGCATGTCGGCGCCCGAGAGGTCGGCGCCGTAATAGGCCATCAGCCGTTCCAGCGGCAGGTAGATCTCGCCGATCAGCACCCGCTCGCCGTAGGCGCGCAGCACGGCCCGCATCTCGGCGATGACGTCGAGCACCTCCGGCCGGTCGGCGGAGTAGACCTGATGGAAGCGGTTGATCTCCGGCAGGTGCTCGGCGAAGTGCGGGTTGGCCGGGTTGTCGCGGAACGACTCGTCCTTGATCAGGTGCCAGATCACATCGACCCGGAACCCGTCGACGCCGCGCTCCAGCCAGAAGCGCAGCGCGTCGTACATCGCCGCCCGCACGGCGGGGTTGCGCCAGTTCAGGTCCGGCTGCTCGCGCAGGAAGGCGTGGTAGTAGTACTGGCCGGTCGTCGGATCGAGCGTCCAGGCCGGGCCGCCGAAATTCGAGAGCCAGTTGTTCGGCGGACCGCCGTCGGGCCCCGGGTCGCGCCAGATGTACCAGTCGCGCCGCGGGTTGTCCCGCGAGGCCCGCGCCTCAGCGAACCACGGATGGGCGACCGACGAGTGGTTCGGCACGAAGTCGAGGATCACCTTCAGCTTGCGCCGATGGGCCTCCGACACCAACTGGTCGAAGTCGGCGAGCGTGCCGAACAGCGGATCGATGCCGCAATAATCCGCCACGTCGTAGCCGTAATCGGCCATCGGCGAGGGGTACACGGGAGAGATCCAGACCGCATCGACGCCGAGCCAGGCGAGGTAGTCGAGCCGGGCCGTGATGCCGGCGAGGTCGCCGACGCCGTCGCCGTCGCTGTCCTGGAACGAGCGCGGATAGACTTGGTAGACGGTGCCGCGCTTCCACCAGACGGTCTCGGTCATGTCGGCCCTCGTGCGAGTCGTGCCGACTCGTTGGCTTGCGCTGACAGGGTTAGCTCTTCGGCGCCGGCGAGGCGACCCGATGCTGAGCCGGCCGCCGGGATCGATCGGGCGCATTCAGCATTGCTTCAACCGGAGTGGTGAAAACTGGTCCCTGGTCGGGCAATTTGTGTCGAACGCATCACAGTGCGGGCGGCACATCGCTTGCAGAGGCCGATTCATGCCTCAGACACGCCTTCACACGGCCGCAACGCGGTCGCAGGATCATCAGCCCCGAACGCCGGGCCGGCCATCCAGGAGCACTCCGGGTGCGGCAACGGACGCGCAAAGACGCAGCGGGGCCTTGAATGGGGGATTTGACGTGCTCAACGAAGTTCTTTCTCCGTCCGCCGCCGGTGTCGAGAAATCGGATGACACGCTCGTGACGGCCGGGAAAGCCCCCGCACGGAGCGTGCGACCCTCCGTCCCGAGCACGGGTGACGCGGTGGTCGACCTGCGCGAGGCGATCCGCGCCAAGCTCGCCTACGCGATCGGCCGCACGCCGGAGACCGCGCGGGAGCGCGACTGGTTCGCCGCCACCGCGCTGGCGCTCCGCGACCGGATCGTCGATGCCTGCCTGGCGGCCGAGAAGCAGGTCCCGAACAAGCGCGTCTACTATCTCTCGCTGGAGTTCCTGATCGGGCGCCTTCTGTCCGACGCCATGAACAATCTCGGTCTCGTCGAGACCACCCGGAAGGCGCTCGCCGAACTCGGCGTCGATCTCGGCACGGTCGAGGGTGCGGAGCCGGACGCCGCGCTCGGCAACGGCGGCCTCGGGCGCCTTGCCGCCTGCTTCATGGAGAGCATGGCCTCCATCGGCATCCCGGCCTTCGGCTACGGCATCCGCTACGACCACGGCCTGTTCCGCCAGTCCTTCGAGGACGGCTGGCAGCGCGAGGCGCCGGAGACCTGGCTCAGCGAGGGCAACCCCTGGGAGTTCGCCCGGCCGGCCGCGACCTACACGATCGGCTTCGGCGGCTCCGTCACCATGTCGATGGTGAGCGAACGCGTCATCCGCCGCACCTGGCACCCGGCCGAGACCGTGCGGGCGGTGGCCCACGACGTGCCGGTGGTCGGCTGGCGGGGGAAGACGGTCAACACGCTCCGCCTATGGAAGGCGGAGGCCGAGGCGCCGGTCGATCTCGGCCAGTTCAACGGCGGCGACCACGTGGGCGCGGTGGCGAACCGCATGCGCGCCGAGGCGATCTCGCGGGTGCTCTACCCGAGCGATTCCTCGACCGCGGGCCAGGAACTGCGCCTGCGCCAGGAATACTTCTTCACCTCCGCGTCGCTGCAGGACCTCGTGCTGCGCCACGTGGCCGAGCGCGGCGACGTGCGCTCGCTGCCCGACCACGCCGCGATCCAGCTCAACGACACGCACCCGGCGATCGCGGTGCCGGAGCTGATGCGCATCCTGCTGGAGGACCACGGCCTCACCTGGGAGGATGCGTGGCACGTCACCACCAACACGCTGAACTACACCAACCACACCCTGCTGCCCGAGGCGCTCGAGACCTGGCCGGTCGAGCTGATGGAGCGGCTGCTGCCGCGCCACATGCAGATCATCTACCTGATCAACTGGATGCATCTCGAGCAGCAGGGCAAGAGCGGCAAGAGCGACGCGGCCCATCTCGCCTCGGTCTCGCTGATCGACGAATCGCACGGGCGGCGGGTGCGCATGGGGCACCTCGCCTTCCACGGCTCGCGGCGGGTGAACGGCGTCTCGGCGCTGCACACCGAGCTGATGCGCGAGACGGTCTTCGCCGACCTGCACGCGCTGGAGCCGGAGAAGATCGTCAACAAGACGAACGGCATCACCTTCCGGCGCTGGCTGCACAACGCCAACCCGGGCCTGACGAAGCTTGCGGTCGAGACCCTGGGCGAGGGCGTCCTCGACAACCCCGAACTCCTCAAGGGCCTCGACGCCTACGCCGCGGATCCGGCCTTCGTCGCGCGCTACGCCGCCGTGCGCCGCGGCCGCAAGGAGGCGCTGGCCGAGGTGATCTACGACCGCACCGGGGTCACGGTCGATCCGTCCGCCCTGTTCGACGTGCAGATCAAGCGCATCCACGAGTACAAGCGCCAGCTCCTCAACGTGGTCGAGACGGTCGCGCTCTATCAGGCGATCAAGGCCGAGCCCCACAAGGACTGGACGCCGCGGGTCAAGATCTTCGGCGGCAAGGCGGCGCCGAGCTACACCCAGGCCAAGCTGATCATCAAGCTGGCCGCCGACGTCGCCCGCGCGGTCAACGACGACCCGGACGTCGCCGACCGGCTGAAGGTGGTGTTCCTGCCGAACTACTCGGTGAGCCTCGCCGAGGCGATCATCCCGGCGGCCGACCTCTCCGAGCAGATCTCGACCGCCGGCATGGAGGCGTCGGGCACCGGCAACATGAAGCTGGCGCTGAACGGCGCGCTCACGGTGGGCACGCTCGACGGCGCCAACATCGAGATCCGCGACCATGTCGGGGCGGAGAACATCTTCATCTTCGGTCTCGACGCGGCGGGCGTGCGCGCCCGCTCGGCGGAGCCGCACTACGCCCGCGACGCGATCTGGAACTCGCCGCGTCTCGCCGCCGCGCTCGACATGATCGCGTCCGGCCGGTTCTCGCCCGAGGAGCCCAACCGCTTCCGGCCGCTGACCGACGACCTGCGCCACCGCGACCAGTACCTGCTCACCTGCGACTTCGACGATTACTGGCGGGCGCAGCGCGAGATCGACGCCGCCTGGAACGACCCGCGGGGCTGGTGGAAGCGGGCGATCCACAACACGGCCCGGATGGCGTGGTTCTCCTCCGACCGCTCGATGCGGGAATATGCCGAGGAGATCTGGCGGGTGAAGACCGCCTGAGCCGGGTTCGAAGCGAGCGCCCCATCCCGAGAGGGACGGGGCGTTTTCTTTTGGCCAGCCATGCTGCGAAGGTCTGATGCGCGGCTTCCCTCTCCCCGCAAGCGGGGAGAGGGGGCCCCCTCGGGTAGTCAGCCCAGATCCACCGGGATCGGGTAGCAGCGCGCCCCCACGGACGCGGCCAGCACCTGCACGGCGCCGACCGTCGAGGCGCAGCCTGCCACATGCACCACGTCGGTGGCGCGCAGCGTCGGCAGGTGGGCGGTGAGCGGGCCCGGCCGCACGTCCGGCGGGCGCTGGCGTCCGCGGTCGGCGGTGAGGACGAGGCGGGCGACGCCGGTGCGGCGCAGCCAGTCGAGGCTGTCGCGCATGTAGAGGTCGAGCGCGTCGCGGGCGCCGACGATCAGGTGCAACTCGCGGGCGGGCTCGATGTAGCGGGCCGCGTGGGCGATCGACCAGATCGGCGCGAAGCCGGTGCCGGCCGCGACGAGGACGAGCCGGCCGCCGCCGGGGCGGTACTGGCCGCGGCCGACCGGACCCTTCACCTTCACGGCGGCCCGCGGGGCGAGCGCCTCGACGAGGCTGCCGTCCCGCTCGCAGCGCGGCAGGTGGAAGACCAGCTCGTTGAGTTCCGTCGTCCCGGCGATCCGCAGGGTGGGGGCCAGGGTGAGCGGGGCCAGCCCCTCGAAGCTCACCGCGACCTGATGGCCCGGCTCCAGATCGATGCGCTTCGTCAGCGTGACGACCGCCTCGACGACGTGCGGGCTCAGCACCCGCACCTCGCTCAGGGAGCCCTTGCGGCTGGCCTGCGGGAGTGCGCGCGCCTCGGCGGGCTCGATCGTGCGGCCGGACAGGGGGGCGGTCTTGAGGGCGTCGGGCCGCCTGCTGCGGGCCCGCGCTCGCCGCACGGCCGGGCCGGGGCCCTGCCCGAGCAGGGCGGTTCCGTGAAGGGCCTGCATCGGCCCGATCATACCCTCGGCCAGCGCAGCCTCGACGGGCGTGTCGCCGGTTGAGACGCGCACGGACTTGCCGTTGACGATGAGCGAGCAACGCGCGCTCATGGGCGTCTCCTGGTCAGCGGAATGAGAGTGGTTCAGCGCAGGCGCAGCAGCAGGTCGTCGACCAAGCCGGCCCAGCGCGCGCGCACGGCCGCGGGGTCGGCCGGATCGGACGCGGCGGGATCGGCGAGGCGGGCGCGCAGGCTGGCGGCCTCGCGGCGCTCCGCGTCGAGCACGGCTTTGAGCAGGGCGAGCTCGGCCTCGAGGGAGGCGACGTCGCGGGCCTCGTCCGGCGCCGCCGCGTACGCGGCCTCGTCCACGACGGGCTCCGACGCGGCCACCTCGGCGATGTACCGGGTGTGCTCCAGGCGAATCGGGCGGGCGATCAGCCGACGCACCACGTCGGCCCCTACGGTCTGATCCAGTTGACGCGCCGCCTCGGCCATACGCCCCTCCACTCGACAAGGCCGCCGCGCAAGCCTGCGCGCGGAGGGCCGTCCTTCCACAGGACCTTGCCGCAACATGGTTAAGGCAGATTTAAGTGGACCCGTCGACCCGTTCCGCGCGGACCCGATCCTGTCCGGATCCGCGGCGGCTCAGGCGGCCTCGGGCGCCGCGCCGCAGAGCTGGCGGGCCTGGAGCATCGTCATCGGCTCGCCGAAGGCGTAGCCCTCGGCGTACTCGCAGCCGAGCTCGGCCAGCGCCTGCGCGTCGGCCTCCGACTCCGTGCCCTCGGCCACGATGGCGAGGTCGAGCTCGGTCGCCATCTTGACGATGGAGCGCAGGATCGCGGTCTTGCCGGTCGCCATCTGGCGCACGAAGGATTGATCGACCTTGATCGTGTCGAAGGGAAAGCGCTGCAGGTAGGAGAGCGCCGAGTAGCCGGTGCCGAAATCGGCGAGGCAGAGGCCCGCCCCGAGGTCGCGGATGCGGGCGAGCATCTGGGCGGCGTATTCGGGGTTCTCCATCACGAGGCTCTCGGAGAGCTCGAGCTTGAGCGAGCCCGGCAGCACGCCGGAGCGGGCCAGCACCGTCTTCACGTCGTGCAGGAGGTCGTGGCGCAGGAGCTGGCGGGAGGAGACGTCGACGGATGCGAAGATCGGCGGCTCGACCTCCAGCGCCCGCTGCCAGGCGGCGAGTTCCAGCGCCGTGCGCTCCAGCGCGAAGATGCCGAGGTTGACGACGAAGCCGGTCTCCTCGGCCACCGGCATGAAGGTCGCCGACGGGATGCGCCCGAGCTTCGGATGGTCCCAGCGCAGCACGGTCTCGAAGCCCGCGACCGTGCGGTCCTCCAGCCGGACGATCGGCTGGAACAGGACCTTCATCTCGTTGCGCTCGATCGCCCGGCGGAGATCGCCTTCCAGCATCAGCCGGTCCGAGCGCTCGGCCCGCATGTTGGCGCGGAAGACCTCGATGCGGTCGCCCCCGCCGCGCTTGGCCTGGATCATCGCGATCTCGGCGCTCTGGTAGACGTCGTCGCGCTTCGGGTGCGCGCCCGTCTCGTGCAGCGCCAGCCCGATCGAGACGGTGAGGAAGATCTCGCGGTCGGCGTAGGTGATCGGCGTGGCGATGGTGCGCCGGATCATCTCGGCGAAGGCCAGCACCCGGTCGGGCTCGCGCTCGGAGAGCAGGATGACCGCGAAGGCGTCGCCCGCGACCCGCGCGAGCGTGTCCTGCGGGCGCAGCAGGCGGCCGAGGCGGCGCGACAGCGTGAGCAGGATCGAGTCGCCCGCAGACAGGCCGATCGCGTCGTTGATGCCCTTGAAGCGGTCGATGTCGAGGACGATCACGGTGGGCTTCAGGCGCGCGTCCTGGCTGGCGAAGGCGAGCGCCGCGTCGAGGCGGTCGCCGAACAGCTCGCGGTTCGGCAGGCCGGTGAGGCTGTCGTGCACGGCGTCGTGCAGCAGGCGCTCCTCGGCGGTCTTCACCTCGGTCACGTCCGCGATGGTGCCGACGACGCGGATCACCTCGCCGTCCGAGCCGATCACGGGCCGGGCCTTCAGACGGTACCAGAAATAGGCGCCGCCGGAGGAGCGCAGGCGGAAATCGTGCACGATGCGCCCGCGCCGCTCCTCGATCACGGTGTCGAGGGCGGCCGAGTAGCGCTCGACGTCGAAGGGATGGAGGAGCGCGAGCCAGTTCGCGGCCGGCCCTTCGAGGGCGCCGCGGGAGAGGCCGAGCTGGCTCTCGATCTCCTGGCCGGCGAAGACGCGGTCGCCCGGCACGTCCCAGTCGAACACGATGTCGCCCGCCCCCGTCAGCGCCAGCGCGCGCCGCTCGGTGTCGGAGACGAGGGCGTGCGAGAGCCCGCCGCCCGCGAAGGCGTGCTGCATCACCGTGAAGCCGATCAGCATGACGATGAGCACGAGGCCGCCGATGAGGGCCGGCTGCACCAATTCGCTGCCGATCTGGCCCGTCACCGCGAAGCCCGCGGCCGTGACCCAGACCACGAGCAGCGTCCAGGTCGGCACGAGCAGGATGGCGCGGTCGTAGCCGTTATGCGTGGCGAGGTAGAGGATCAGGAGGAGGCCGACCCCCGCCACCGCGGCGATCGAGATGCGGGCGACGCCCGCCGCCACCGGGGGATCGAACACCGCGAGCCCCACGAGGCCCGCCAGGAAGGCCAGCCAGAAGAAGGCGACGTGGCTGTAGCGCACGTGCCAGCGGGAGAGGTTCAGGTAGGCGAACAGGAAGACCAGGAGGGTCGCGCCGAGCACGGCCTCGGCGGAGGCCCGGTAGACCCGCTCGGCGAGCTCCGTCACCGGGAAGACCCGCTGCAGGAAGCCGAAATCGATGCAGGCGTAGGCGAGCACCGACCACGCGAGCGCGGCCGCCGCCGGGAAGATGATCGCGCCCTTCACCACGAACACGATGGTGAGGAAGAGGGCGAGCAGGCCCGCGATGCCGATGATGATGCCCTTGTAGAGGGTCAGCCCGGCGGCCTTCTTGCGGTAGGCGTCCTGGTCCCAGAGGTGGACCTGCGGGATGTTCGGCCCCCGCAGCTCGGCCACGTAGGTGATCGTGGTGCCGGGATCGAGCGTGATGACGAACTGGTCGGCCTCCGGGTTCTCGTCCCGCTCGGGCCGGATGCCCTGGCTCGCGGTGATCGCGGCGATGCGCGAGCCGCCGAGATCGGGCCAGACCACGCCGGAATCGACCAGCCGGAAGTGGGGCGCCACCAGGATGCGGTCGATCTGCTCGTCGGTGTCGTTGGTGAGCGCGAAGACCATCCAGTCGGGCCGCGCGCCTGCGTCGCGCGCCTTCACGACGATGCGGCGGACGATGCCGTCCTTGCCGGGCGCGGTCGAGATCTGGATCAGGTCGCCGTCGGAGCGGTAGCGCTCGATCGCCTGGGTCAGGTCGATGACCGGGGCGTCCAGCGTGACGCGGACCGCCTCGACCGCGCTCGCGGGCGTGCTCGCCGCGAGGGCGCCGACGAGGAACGCGAGGAGGAGGACGAGGATGCGCAACGAGACGGGTTCCGGCCGGGCGGGCGAGCGCGTGAACGGCTCAGTTAGCTTTTGGTAAAGTCGGGGTCGATCCCGGGCAAGCCGACGGGAGACGTGGAGCCGAGCGACCCACCGCTTCCTGCCGACAGGCGACCCGGGACGGATCGCCCGCGTTTGCGGCCAAAACAAGTTGGGGATGCCCGACCGCGGGGCGCCCCGCCCAACAAACAGGGACGCGCAGGCTCGCTGAGCAGGATTCCCGCCATCCGCTGTACGGCGCGCGGTTCCGTCCGCGGCGCCGGGCGATTTCGGGAAGCCGACAAGCCTTGCCGGCCCGCGCCGCGATAGCACCCGGGCCGAAGCGCGCGCGCTCCGGCCGTGTCGGCACAGGCGATCGCCCTGCGGGTTTCGGTCAGGCCGCCCGCAGGGCCGCCCCGACCTTGTCGAGCGAGGGCAGGCCCTTGATCGGACCGATCGCCGCGAGCGTCGGCGCGCCCGCGAGGATCGCGGCGCCCGCCGCCCGCACGTCCTCGACGGTCACGGCATCGACCTTCGCGATCACCTCCGCGGCCGGGATCACCCGGCCCCAGGCCAGGATCTGTCGCGCGTTGCGCTCGATGCGCCCGCCCGGCGTCTCCAGCGCACCGAGCAGGGAGAGCTTCAGCTGCGCCTTGGCGCGGGCGATCTCCTCGGGGGCGATGTCGCGCGTGGCGCGCACCACCGCGTCGAGCGTCACCGAGACGAGTTCGGCCACGTCGCCGCCGGCCGTGCCGGCGCCGATGCCGAACAGGCCGCAATCGGAGAAGGGCCAGTGGAAGGCCTGGATCTCGTAGGCGAGGCCGCGCGTCTCGCGCACCTCCTGCCAGAGGCGCGAGGTCAGCCCGCCGCCGAGCACCTGCGCGAACATGTGCAGGGCGTAGTAGCCGTCGTCGCGGAAGGAGAGGCCGGGCAGGCCGATCACGAGGTTGGCCTGTTCGAGCTTCCTCGGCATGCGCCGCTCGCCGCCGCCGTAGCTGCCGGCGACGGCGGCGGGCGCCTCGACGGCGGGCATCGCGCCGAAGTGGCGTTCGGCTGCCGCCACGAAGGCCTCGTGCTCCACCGCGCCCGCGGCCGCCACGACGTAGCGGTCGGGCGTATATTCGCGGGCCAGATAGGCGCGGATCGCGGCCTCGTCGAAGCTGCGGATCGTCTCGGGCCGCCCCAGGATCGGCCGGCCGATCGGCTGGTCGGGGAAGGCCGCTTCCGTGAAGGCGTCGTAGACCACGTCGTCGGGCGTGTCCTCGACGGCGGCGTATTCCTGCAGGATCACGCCCTTCTCGCGGGCGAGTTCCCCGGCGTCGAAGACCGAGTCGGTGAGGATGTCGCCGATCACGTCGAGCGCGATGCCGACATCCTCGCCGAGCACGCGCGCGCTGTAGCTCGTGCCCTCGGCGGAGGTCGCGGCGTTGATCTCGCCGCCGACATTCTCGATGTCCTCGGCGATCGCGCGCGCCGAGCGGGTGCGCGTGCCCTTGAAGGCCATGTGCTCGATGAGGTGGCTGAGCCCGCTCTCGTCGGCCCGCTCGTGGCGCGAGCCCGCGCCGACCCAGACGCCGAGCGTCGCGGTGGCCACGCCCGGCATCGCCTCGGTCGCGACCGTGACGCCGTTGGCGAGCCGCGTCACCCGCAGCGAGGGCGAGGCGCCGTGCGTGTCGAAATGCTGGTTCATGCGCCTCTCGTGATGCGGGCACGCTCGCGGATCAGCGCCTCGACGGCGGCCTGGTCGTTGGCCACGCGCGTCATGCGCTCGGGCCGCTCCATCAGGTCGGCGAGGTGCGGGGGCAGCGCCGGGCGGGCGCCGCCGGTCGCCTGGGCGACCGCGTCCGGGAATTTCGCGGGATGCGCCGTGGCGAGCGCGACGACGGGCGTGCGCGGATCCTTGCCCAGGAGGCGGCGGCCGGCGCGGACCCCGATGGCGCTGTGCGGGTCGAGCGTCACGCCGGTCGCGGCGTGCGTCTCGCGGATCTCCGCCATCACGTCGGCCTCCGAGACCGCGTGCGCGTCGAACTCGGCCCGCACCGTCGCCAGCACCGACTCGTCCAGGCGGAAGCCGCCGGACTGCTTCAGGCCCGCCATCAGGCGGCGGATCGAGGCCGCGTCGCGCCCGAGCGCCTCGAAGAGCAGCCGCTCGAAGTTCGAGGAGATCTGGATGTCCATCGAGGGCGAGGTGGTCGGCGTCACGCCCTGCAGCTCGTAGGCGCCGTGCTCCAGGGTGCGGACTAGGATGTCGTTGGCGTTCGTGCCGATCATCAGGCGCTCGATCGGCAGGCCCATGCGCTTGGCGACCCAGCCGGCCAGGATGTCGCCGAAATTGCCCGTCGGCACCGCGAAGGAGACCGGGCGGTGCGGCGCGCCCAGCGCCACCGCGCTGGTGAAGTAGTACACCACCTGCGCGGCGACGCGGGCCCAGTTGATCGAGTTGACGCCCGAGAGCTTCACCGAGTCGGCGAAGTCGGCGTGCTGGAACAGGGCTTTGACGATGTTCTGGCAATCGTCGAACGTGCCGTCGAGCGCGAGCGCGTGGACGTTGGGGGCGGCGACCGAGGTCATCTGGCGCCGCTGCACCTCCGAGACCCGGCCGTGCGGGTAGAGGATGAAGATGTCGACCTGATCGAGCCCGCCGAAGGCCTCGACGGCGGCCGAGCCGGTATCGCCCGAGGTGGCGCCCACGATGGTGGCGCGGCTGCCGCGCTGGCGCAGCACGTGATCCATCAGCCGCCCGAGGAGCTGCATCGCCACGTCCTTGAAGGCGAGCGTCGGGCCGTGGAAGAGTTCGAGCAGGAAGAGGTTGTCGTCGAGCTGGTTGATCGGGCAGACCGCCGGGTGCCGGAACGTGGCGTAGGCCTCGTCGATCATCCGGTCGAGGTCGGCGTCGGCGATCTCGCCATCGACCAGCGGGCGCAGCACGCGCTTGGCGGCGTCGGCGTAGGAGAGGCCCGCGAGGCCGGCGATCTCGGGTTTCGTCAGACCGGGCCAGCTCTCGGGCACGTAGAGGCCGCCGTCGCGGGCGAGGCCGGCGAGGAGGGCGTCGGAAAACGAGAGCGGCGCGGCGTCGCCGCGGGTCGAGACGTGCAGCACAGGGGCCTCCGGGAGAAGGCGCTCCCTCTACACGATGCGCGTAGCGGTGTCGAAGTGCGCCGGCGCCGTATCGCTGCGCGGCTACGGCTTCTCGAGGTCCGTCCCGGCGGCCGGCTTCGCGAGGGCCATGTCAAGCGTGTCCTCGATGTACCAGACCAGCGGCGCGGTCGCGGCGCGGTGCTCGCGCGTCGCCCCGTCCGGATCGAACGCGTCGCGGGCGCTCCGCAGGGCGCTCCGGACCGGGTCGTAGCGATCCGCATCCTCCGGTCGCGCCGTCGCGGCAGCGGCTTCCCGGTCCATGTCCTGCCTGGATTTGGCCATACCGGTTCGATCTCCGTGCCCGTTCAGGCCCGACAACCGCGGACAGGACGATTGGATCCAGTTTTCCTTCGAAGTCATCGGGCGAATTCGAACTGGGCGATAGAAAGATAAACCGTGTCTCGGGCCTTGTGATTGCTTCCGATTGCTTTCATCTGATAGTGCAATCAGAGGTTGACACCCGGGGACCTGGTCAGGCGGCAGCCCGCGATGCGCCACTGGCCGTCCGGCTGCCGCTCCAGGCTGTACTCGGCCGTCCAATCGACCCCGTAGGTGTCCTGAATGGCGACGGACTGGGACAGGCTGGTCGCGCCGCCGTCCTGCGCGGCGCCGAAGACGAAGCTGCGGTGCCGGTAGACCGGGCGATAGTTCGTCCGGACCATTCCGATGAAGACCTCGGGCGTCGGGAACAGGTCCCGGATGCCGGGGGCCGCCTGGGCATAGGCGGTCGCCGCGTCGTCGCGCCCGAGAGCGTCCACCTGTCGCGCGATGACGGCCCGTGCGGCCTCCCGGTCGGCCTCGTCGAAGGCGGCCGCGGGGACGGACGCCAGCAGAAGTGCCGCGAGGATCACCGAGGACGTCAGTCGCGCGCGCATCGTGCCCACCTGCCCGGAGGTACCCGGCCCATGAGGGTAGCGCGGCCGATCGGGTCCGCAAGCCGGGGCCTGGTGTCAGGCCGCCGGATCGTGCAGGCGCCGCCAGGCGAAGACCGAGAACACGCCGACGAGGCAGGCAGCGATGCCGAACCACGTGAAGGCGTATTGCAGGTGGTTGTTGGGGAGGTCGATGCGGAGCTGGCCCCCGCGCGGCCAACTCGTCTGGCCGGGCACCGCATCCGCCTCGACGAGGTAGGGCGCCACGGGTCCGAGGCCGCGGGCCTCGGCGATGCCCGCGATGTCCCGGTTGAACCACGCGCCGCGGGCCGGGTCGGGGGCGGGCACGAACAGGCCCCGCGGCTCGCTGGCCCGCAGGAGGCCCGTCACCGCGGTCTCGCCGGCGACGAGGCCGTCGCGCCGGTCGGCCTGCGCCTTCAGCTCGGTCGGCACGAAGCCGCGATTGATCAGGAGCGTGCCGCCGTCCGTCCGCTCGAACGGCGTCAGCACGTAGTAGCCCTGCAGCGCGCGGCCGGGCGTGTCGCCCGGGGCGAGGCCGTGCACCAGGGTCTCGCGGTCGTTCAGGAAACGGCCGGTCACCCGGACGTGCCGGAACTCGTCGCGGGCCGGGTTCCAGGCATCCGGCGACGGCGGCGCGACCGGGGCAGCCAGCGAGCGTTCCCGGATGCGCCCGATCAGCGCCTCCTTCTCGGTCTTCCGGGCGATCTGCCAGACGCCGAGCCCGAGCAGGATGGCGAGCACGATCAGCGCCGAGAGGCCCGGCGCGACCAGATCGCGCCACGCGCCCCGCGGCGCGGGCAGCCCAGTCTCCGGTCGGGCGCTCACTGTTCGAAGCGCCCCTGCTCGGCCTTGTTGGCGTATTGCAGGGCGATCAGCATGCCCTTGAGCGGGCGCACCAGCATCAGGCTGAGCCCGATCGACAGGCTCCCCGCCACGAGGGCGTGGACCCAGATCGGCGGCTCGTAGGTGATCTCCATCCAGAGCGCGAGGCCGACCACGACGAGGCCGACGATCGACATCACGAAGAAGGCCGGCCCGTCCGCCGAGTCGAAGTTCGTGTAGTCGAGCCCGCAGGCCTCGCAGGACGGCCGCAGGGTGAGGAAGCCCTTGAACAGGCGGCCCTCGCCGCAGCGCGGGCAGCGCCCGCGCAGGCCCGTCGGAATGGCTTCCGGCCGCTGATGGCTGTGATCCAAGATCGTGCTTCCCTCGAACGCGGGTCCCCCGCGCGTCCGATATGGGATCGCGCGGCGTCGCGCGCATGAAAAAGGGCGGCCGGAGCCGCCCTTCGCATCGCCGCCATGCGCGGAGCGCGGCGGCCGGTCCTCAGTGCGCGCCGTGGCCGGCGCCCGCGCCCCAGACGTAGATCGCGGCGAAGAGGAACAGCCAGACCACGTCGACGAAGTGCCAGTACCAGGCGGCGAACTCGAAGCCGAGATGCTGCTGGGTGGTGAACTGGCCGGCGTTGGCGCGCAGCAGGCAGACGATCAGGAAGACCGTGCCGATGATGACGTGCGCGCCGTGGAAGCCCGTCGCCATGAAGAAGGTCGACGAGTAGATGCTGCCCGAGAAGCCGAAGGCGGCGTGGTGGTACTCGTAGGCCTGGCAGGCGGTGAAGAGCACGCCGAGGATCACGGTGAGCAGCAGGCCGAGCTTCAGGCCCTTGCGGTCGCCGTGCAGCAGGGCGTGGTGGGCCCAGGTGATGGTGGTGCCGGAGGTCAACAGGATCAGCGTGTTGAGCAGCGGCAGGTGCCAGGGATCGAAGGCCTCGATGCCCTTCGGCGGCCAGGTGCCGCCGGTGAACTCCACGCGCGAGGCCTGGATCGGGTCGGCGGTGTAGAGCGCGGCCTCGAAATAGGCCCAGAACCACGCCACGAAGAACATCACCTCGGAGGCGATGAACATGATCATGCCGTAGCGGTGATGGAGCTGCACCACGCGGGTGTGGTCGCCGGAATTGGCCTCCTTCACCACGTCGCTCCACCACGCGAACATGGTGTAGAGCACGCCGAGCAGCCCGGCGCCGAACACGTAGGGCCCGGGGGTGAGGGTGCCGAACTGGATGCTCTTCATCCAGAACACGGCGCCCGTGGTCATCACGAAGCCCGACATCGCACCCAGCAGCGGCCACGGACTGGGCGCCAGGATGTGGAAATCGTGGTTCTTGGCGTGCGCCTCTGCCATCGGAACGTTTCTCCTGACCCCTTGGGACCGCGCCGTCGCCGGCCGCGGGTCCTGCCCTCACGATCGCGGGGCCTGTGCCGCCCCGTCGAAGCTCGTCTCAAAACCCTGGCCGCACCCATACTGGACGGGCGCGGCTGTTGTCACGCTTGGCGCCGCCGCGGGGCCTAGAAATTCCCCCGTCCCGGCACCGTCCCGCCCCGGTCGAGCGCGGCGGTGACCGGCTGCCCGTTCTTCGAGGCGAAGTAGGTGTAGGACAAGGTCATCTCGGATAGCGCGGCGGTGTTGGAATCCGCCCGCACGGCCGGGTCGATGTAGAACACCACCGGCACGTCGAGCGTCTCGCCGGGCTGGAGCGTCTGCTCCTTGAAGCAGAAGCACTCGACCTTCACGAAGTAGCCGCCCATCAGCTCGGGCTGCACGTTGAAGGTGGCAACCCCCGTGGTCGCGGTCGGCCCGGTGTTCTTCACGTGGAAGAACACGGTCTGGGTCTCGCCGAGCGGGGCCTCGACGCCGCCTCTCTCGGCGCGGAACTTCCAGCCGAGGCCGGGCGCGACGTTGGTGTCGAAGCGGACCAGCATGGCATCGCCGGGCTTGGCCGCGACCGCGGTCGGCACCGGCCCCTGGCGCGGGGTGCCGCCGTAGCCGGTCGCCTTGCAGAAGGCGTCGTAGAGCGGCACCGAGGCGAAGGCGAGGCCGAGCATGCCCGCCGCGAAGCCCGCGCAGGCGAGGGCGGTGCGGCCCAGTTTCCGGTTCTGCGGCGCGTTCGTCATCCCTGCCTCACCGGATCAGAGGGGCCGGCTCATGATCTGGGGCCCGAGCTTGGCGATGGTCAGCACGAAGAACAGCAGAACCATCGCGCCGAGCGCGAGCGCGATCGCCACCGAGCGCTTGCGGCGGCGCGCCTCCTCCTCCGGCGTGAGGGGACGGTACTCGACCTTGGGATCCATCATGGTCAATCAGGCCACCAGCGGCCGGAACAGCCCCAGGCTCTGCTCGGCAAGCAGCGCGGCGAAGAGCAGGAAGAGGTAGAGGATCGAGAAGCCGAACATGCCCATGGCGGCGCGCTTCTCGGCCTCGCCCTCGCGGTTGCGCAGCACCTGCACGCTGAAGGCCAGCATGCCGAGGCCGCCCAGCACGCCGATCACCGCGTAGAGCAGGCCGCCGAATCCGAGGGCGACCGGCACGAGGCCGAGGGGGGCGAGCAGCACCGTGTACCAGACGATCTGGCGGCGGGTGGATTCGGGCCCGGCCACGTTCGGCATCATCGGGATGCCGGCCTTGGCGTACTCGCCGGCCTTCACCAGGGCGAGCGCCCAGAAGTGCGGGGGCGTCCAGATGAAGATGATGGCGAAGAGCACGAGCGACTCGATGCCCACCGTCCCCGAGACCACCGCCTGACCGATCACCGGGGGGAGGGCGCCCGCGGCGCCGCCGATGACGATGTTCTGCGCGGTCGCCCGCTTCAGCCACATCGAGTAGATCACCGCGTAGAACACGATGGTGAAGGCCAGGAGCCCGGCGGCCAGCCAGTTCGCCGCGAGCCCGAGGATCAGCGTCGAGCCGACCGAGAGGAACAGGCCGAAGGCCAGTGCCTCGTTCGGCCGGATGCGCCCGTCCGGGATCGGGCGCTTGGCGGTGCGGGTCATCACCGCGTCGATGTCGGCGTCCCACCACATGTTGAGGCAGCCCGACGCCCCGGCGCCGATCGCGATCATCAGCAGCGAGATCGCCCCGATCACCGGCGAGACGTGGCCGTGCGGCGAGACCACCATGCCGACGAGCGCGGTGAAGATCACCAGAACCATCACCCGCGGCTTCAGCAGGGCGAAGTAGTCCGGCACGTCGCCGCCGACCGCCGGAGCGAAAGCCTCGCGCTCGGCGGGCAGGGAGTTGGTCAGACTCGTCATCGACATCACTGGCTCTGGCGCGCCGGCCGTCATGGCGGCGGTAAAGGCGAAACGGAACAATTCCAAGCCCGTGGGCCCGATGCGGCCCGCTACCGGGAGATCTCGCCCTTTCCGGGGCGCCGCGCGACGGCGCCCGGGGAAGGGCGGGGGCCGCTGTCGCGGTCCCCGCGCGGTCCGGGAAGCATATCCCGGACCGATCCGTCCTCAGTGGTGGCCCGGCTCGTCCACGATGCGGGGCAGGGTCTCGAACTGGTGGAAGGGCGGCGGCGAGGACAGGGTCCATTCCAGCGTCGTCGCACCCTCGCCCCACGGGTTGTCCGCGGCGCGCACCTTCGAGCGGAAGGCCAGGACCACGCCGATCACGAACACGAACATGCCGAGCGCGAAGATGTGGCCGCCGTAGGTCGAGACCTTGTGCCAGCCCGCGAACGCCTCCGGGTAGTCGGCGTAACGACGCGGCATGCCGGCCAGACCCAGGAAGTGCATCGGGAAGAACAGGACGTTCGCGCCGATGAAGGCCAGCCAGAAGTGCAGCTTGCCGGCCCATTCGGGGATGATGCGACCGGTCATCTTCGGGAACCAGTAGTAGACACCGGCGAAGATGATGAACACGGCGCCGAGCGAGAGCACGTAGTGGAAGTGCGCCACGACGTAGTAGGTGTCGTGCAGGTACTTGTCGATCGACGAGTTCGCCAGGACGACGCCGGTGACGCCGCCGACGGTGAACAGGAAGATGAAGCCGATCGCCCAGTGCATCGCGGCGGTGAAGCGGATGGAGCCGCCCCACATCGTGGCGATCCAGGAGAAGATCTTCACGCCGGTGGGCACCGCGATCACCATCGTGGCGAACACGAAGTAGGACTGCGTCTGGAGCGAGAGGCCGACCGTGTACATGTGGTGGGCCCACACGACGAAGCCGACGACGCCGATCGCGACCATCGCGTAGGCCATCGCGAGGTAGCCGAAGACCGGCTTGCGCGAGAACGTGGCGATGATGTGCGAGACGATGCCGAAGGCCGGCAGGATCATGATGTACACTTCGGGGTGACCGAAGAACCAGAACAGGTGCTGCCAGAGGATCGGGTCACCGCCGCCGGCCGGGTCGAAGAAGGTCGTGCCGAAGTTGCGGTCGGTGAGCAGCATCGTGATCGCGCCGGCGAGCACCGGGAGCGACAGGAGCAGCAGGAACGCGGTCACCAGCTCGGCCCAGGCGAAGAGCGGCATCTTGTGCAGCGTCATGCCGGGGGCGCGCATGTTGAGGATGGTCGTGATGAAGTTGATGGCGCCCAGGATCGAGCCCGCGCCCGAGAGGTGCAGGGCGAAGATCGCGAAGTCGACGGCGGGGCCGGGATGGCCGGCGGCCGAGAGCGGCGGGTAGACGGTCCAGCCGGTGCCCGCGCCCTGCGCGCCCGGTGCGCCCTCGACGAAGAGGGAGCAGACGAGGCTCAGGAAGCCCGCGAAGGTCAGCCAGAACGAGATGTTGTTCATGCGCGGGAACGCCATGTCGGGCGCGCCGATCATGAGGGGCACGAACCAGTTGCCGAAGCCGCCGATGAGGGCCGGCATCACCATGAAGAACACCATGATGAGGCCGTGGCCGGTCACGAACACGTTGTAGGTGGCCGGGTTGGAGAAATACTGGAGCCCGGGCTCCTCCATCTCCATGCGGATGCCGAAGGAGAGGAACGCCCCGACCATGCCCGCGCAGAAGGCGAAGAGCAGGTAGAGCGTGCCGATGTCCTTGTGGTTGGTCGACAGGAACCAGCGGGCGAAGAAGCTCGGCTTATGGTCGTCGTGGGCGTCGTGCGCCCCGTGTGCAGCGGCTGTTGCCATGGATCGAAGAGCCTTGTGCGTTTCTCTCTGATTGTCTCGCGGTGAGCCGAGCCGGAGCCCCGAGGGGCGCCGGCCCGGAAAGGGCGCTCAGCGCGCGTCGGCGAGCCTCGCACCGTCGTCGAGGCGGGCGTACTTGGTCTTCGCCTCGGTGAGCCACTGGGCGTAGGCCTCCTCGCTCACCACCCGCACGGTGATCGGCATGTAGGCGTGGCGCTGGCCGCAGAGTTCGGAGCACTGGCCGTGGTAGGTGCCCTCCTTGTCGGCCTTGAACCAGGCCTGGTTCAGGCGGCCCGTGATCGCGTCGATCTTGAAGCCGAAGGAGGGCAGCGCCCAGGAGTGCAGCACGTCGGTCGAGGTGACCTGGATCTTCACCACCTTGTTCACCGGCACGACCATGTCGTTGTCGGTGGCGAGCAGCTTCGGCTGCTTGTCCTCGTCGAGGTTGGCGTCGAAGGTGAAGCCGCCGCCCTGGTCGGTCTGCGGATACTCGTAGGACCAGTACCAGGCGTGACCGATGACCTTGATCATCACGTCGGCCTTCGGGTCCGAGAGCTGCGTGCGCAGCAGGCGGAACGAGGGGATCGCGACGGCGACCAGGATCAGGACCGGGACGATCGTCCAGGCGATCTCGATGGCGGTATTGTGGGTGGTCTTCGAGGGCGTCGGGTTGCGCTTCTCGCCGAAGCGGAAGATGCACCAGAGGATCAGGCCCAGAACGAAGAGCGAGATGCCGAGCGAGAGCCAGTGCATCCCGTGCTCGAAGCTGTGAATGTCGCGCGCGTTCTCCGTGACCGCGACCTGACGGTCCATCTGCCACGGCACCGGCTGGCCGACACCCGCAGCGAAGGTCTGGGAGGACGTCACGAGGAGGGCGCCGAGCGCGGCCACCCCCGACAAGAATGGTGTTTTCGTCCGCGCCGTCCGCATGTGGCTCCCTTAGCTCCCCTCGGAGACTCTTCTTCTTGGCCGCGCGAGACCCTATCTCCGGCTAGCGCGCAACCGACTTCGCGGCCCCGACGGCCGTGAGGCCGGGGTTTCCGATCGCGGTGTCAGATCACATGGGCGTGCAAGGCGCAACCGTACAAGCGTCGCATCGCGCGCTTTCCCGCACCCTGCGCGTCGCAAATCCGCGCCCGCCACCCTCGCTCGCCGGGCGGGTTGGTGTAGGAGGGGCCCCGATGGCCGTCGAGGCCGCGAGAAGCTGCAGGTTGCCGATGTCTGGGCACGATGTCGCGGGGAACGGAGCGGGCCTGCCGGAGCCGGCCGTGCGGGTGCCGACGCGGGTCGTCGCCTACCGGGAGGCCGAGCCGCGGGCGGACAGCCGGGCCCTCGCCGTCGAGACGCCGGTCAACCTCGTCTACGGCAGCGTGCCCTACGCGGTGATGATGACGACGCCGGCCGACCTCGAGGATTTCGCCTACGGGTTCAGCCTGACCGAGGGGATCGTCGAGTCTGCCGACGAGATCCGGGGCGTGGCGCTTGAGAGCGGGCGGGAGGGCGAGCAGG
>NZ_LSIX01000997.1:0-1928 GCF_001556475.1 Methylobacterium sp. CCH5-D2
CCCGCCCGACCCCTCTCGCCGCGGCGGCGCTCGCCGCCCTCATCGGCACGGCGCTCGGCGCCTGCCAGGGCGACCGCACGACCACCGGCTCGGTCTACCCCCACGATTACCGCGCCCGCCACCCGATCGTGCTCGCCGACGACGCCCGCACGCTCGACGTCTTCCCGAACGGGACCGGGCATCTCGATCCGCGCCAGGCCGCCGACGTCGATGCGTTCGTGCTGGAGTACCGGCGCTACGGCCGCGGCACGCTGACGGTCGAGGTGCCGCGCGGCGTGGCGCCCGGCGTCGGCGCCGCGACCGAGCGCACCGTCGCGACCGTGCGGCGGCTGGCGGCCTCGGGCGGCGTGGGCGCGGGCGAGCTGGTCCTCTCGGGCTACCCGGTGGCCAATCCGGGCCTCGCGGCGCCGGTACGGCTCGGCTTCCAGCGCCTGCAGGCGCGGGTCGCCGACAAGTGCGGGCTGTTCCCGCAGGATCTCGGCTTCAGCACGCCGATGACGAACCTGCGCAACGAGCCGGCCTGGAACCTCGGCTGCGCCACGCAGGCCAACGTCGCGGCCCAGGTCGCCGACCCGGTGGATCTCGTGCGGGGCCGCACCGAGGGCCGGATCGACACCGCCCGCCGGGTCAAGGACATCGGCCAGATCCGCGACGGCAAGGATCCGTCAACCAACTGGCGGCAGGATGGCCAGACGAACGTGGGCAGCCGCCTGGGCCTCTGAACCAGCCCCTGCCGCGAACCTCCCCGCTCCGGACCCGAGACGGAACACCTGACCCATGCCGGACCCCTCCGAGACACCCGAGCGCATGATCGCACCGGTGCCGCGGATCACCATCCAGGCCTTCTGCGAGACGCCCGAGACCGCCGCGACCGTCGAGGGCGCGGGCGCCGACCGGCGCCTGCAGAAGGCCCATCTCAAGGTGCAGATGGGCGGCGCCGCCGCGGCGGTGGAGGCCTACCGCAGCGCGCCGACGCCCAACGTCATCCTGATCGAGACGCAAGGGGCCCGCACCAAGCCGCTCGAGTACCTCGACCAGCTGGCCGAGGTCTGCGACGAGGGCACGCGGGTCATCGTCATCGGCCACGTCAACGACGTCGGCCTCTACCGGCAGTTCATCCAGCGCGGCGTGAGCGACTACCTGATCGCGCCGGTCGATCCGCTGGACCTGATCGCCTCGATCTCTGACCTGTTCTCGGCGCCGGGCGTGAAGCCGGTCGGGCGCACCGTCGCGGTCTGCGGCGTGCGCGGAGGGGTCGGCGCCTCGACCATCGCCCACAACCTGGCCTGGACGATCGCCCGCAGCCAGAAGCTGCAGACCGTGATCGCCGACCTCGACATCGCCTTCGGCACCGCGAGCCTCAACTTCAACCAGGATCCGCCCCAGGGCATCGCCGAGGCGGTGTTCGCGCCCGAGCGGCTCGACTCGGCGCTGGTGGAGCGCCTCCTCTCGAAGTGCAGCGAGCACCTGAGCCTGCTCTCGGCGCCCGCCACCCTCGACCGGACGATCGATCTCTCCGAGCCCGCCTTCGACGGGCTGATCGAGCACCTGCGCGCGGCCGTGCCCTGCATCGTGCTCGACGTGCCCCATCTCTGGAGCGCGTGGTCGCGCCGCGTGCTGACGGGCGCGGACGAGCTGGTGATCGTGAGCGGGCCCGACCTCGCCTCGCTGCGCAACGCCAAGAACCTGCTGACCGCGCTCCAGCACGGGCGGCCGAACGATCGGGCCCCGCGCATCGTCCTCAACGGCGCGGGCATGCCCAAGCGCCCCGAGATCGGCGCGGCGGAGTTCGCCAAGGCGCTCGACACGACGCTCGCCGCCACGATCCCCTTCGAGCCGGCCCTGTTCGGCACGGCGGCCAACAACGGCCAGATGATCGCCGAGGTGCAGGCGGGATCGAAGGTGGCCGACATGTTCTCCGAGCTCGC
>NZ_LSIX01000998.1:0-1670 GCF_001556475.1 Methylobacterium sp. CCH5-D2
CGCTTCCGCAGAACTCCCTCCCCCGCAGAGGGGGGAGGGAGTTCTGCGGAAGCGTCGCGCCTCACGGCAGCGCCTCGCCGGCGGCAAGATCCGGCCCGCGGCGGCCCGTGACGCGGCGCTCCAGGCGGTCGAAGGCGAGGTAGATCACCGGCGTCGTGAACAGCGTCAGCACCTGGCTGACGATGAGCCCGCCCGCGATGCAGATGCCGAGCGGCTGGCGCAGCTCGGAACCGACGCCCGTGCCGAAGATCATCGGCAGGGCCGCGAAGAGGGCGGCGAGCGTCGTCATCAGGATCGGGCGGAAGCGCAGCAGGCAGGCCTGGTAGATGGCCTCGCGCGGGTCCATCCCGTCCTCGCGCTCGGCCTGGAGCGCGAAGTCGATCATCATGATCGCGTTCTTCTTCACGATGCCGATGAGGAGCACGATGCCGATGATCGCGATGATGTCGAGGGAGAGCCCGAACAGCATCAGGCCGAGCAGCGCCCCGATGCCCGCGGAGGGCAGCGTGGACAGGATCGTGATCGGGTGGATGAAGCTCTCGTAGAGCACGCCCAGCACGATGTAGACGGTCACGATCGCGGCCATCACCAAGAACAGCTCGTTGCCGAGCGCCGCCTCGAAGGCGAAGACCGAGCCCTGCGGCACCACCCGGAAGGAATCCGGCAGGCCGATCTCGGCTTTCGCCCGGTCGATCGCCTCGATCGCCTGCCCCAGGGCGGCGCCGGGCGCGAGGTTGAACGACACGGTGGTGGCCGGGAACTGGCCGAGATGCGAGATCAGCAGGGGCGCCCGCCGCTCCGAGACCCGCGCCACCGCCGAGAGCGGCACCTGCCCGTTGGTCGCCGTCGAGGAGGGCAGGTAGATCGTGTCGAGGCTCTCCAGCGTCCGGTGCAGCGCCGGGTCGGCCTCGAGGATCACCCGGTACTGGTTCGATTGGGTGAAGATCGTCGAGATGATGCGCTGGCCGAAGGCGTCGTAGAGGGCGTTGTCGATGGTGGCCGGCGTGATGCCGTAGCGGCCCGCGGTCGGCCGGTCGATGGTGATGTAGGCGGCCAGCCCCTGGCCCTGGTAGTCGTTGGCCACGTCCGCCACCGTGGCTGAGCGCGCCAGCGCCTCGGTGAAGCGCGGCACCCAGGTCTCGAAGGCGTCGAGGTTCGGGCTCTCCAGGATCACCTGATACTGCGTGGCCGAGACCGCGGTGTCGATGGTGAGGTCCTGCACCGGCTGCAGGAACAGGCGCACGCCGGAAATCTCGGCGGTCATTCGGTTGATGCGCCGGATGATCTCGGAAGCGCCCGCCGTGCGCGCCTCCCTGGGCTTCAGGTTGATCAGGAAGCGGCCGGAATTGAGCGTGACGTTCGATCCGTCGACCCCGATGAACGAGGTCAGGCTCTGCACGTCCGGGTCCTGCAGGATCGCCTTAGCCAGCGCCTGCTGGCGCTCGGCCATGGCGCCGTAGGAGACGGACTGGTCGGCCTGGCTCACGCCCTGGATCACCCCCGTGTCCTGCACGGGGAAGAAGCCCTTCGGGATGACCACGAACAGGTAGGCCGTCAGCGCAACCGTGCCGAGGGTGACGATGAGTGTCAGGCCCTGGTGGGCCAGCACCACGCGCAAAGCCCGGCCGTAGGCCGCGATCGTGCCCTCCGTGGCCCGCCGGCCGAGGCGG
>NZ_LSIX01000999.1:0-2453 GCF_001556475.1 Methylobacterium sp. CCH5-D2
GTGGCTCGCCGCGCGCGGGCCCGCCACACGCCCGCCCGCACCGTCCGATCCCGACGCGCTCGCGACGATCGTCTACACCTCGGGGACGACCGGACGGCCGAAGGGCGTGATGCTGACCCAGCGCGCTCTCCTCGGCGTGGCCCGGGCCGTGCTGGAGCGCAACCCCGGCACCGAGGAGGACGTGTTCCTCTCCTACCTGCCGCTCGCCCACATCTTCGAGCGCGTCGTCGGCTGCTACCTGCCGCTCGTCCTGGGCGCCCGGGTCGTGTTCGCGCGATCGGTCGAGCAGGTCCGAGAGGATCTGCTGGCCGCCCGGCCGACCGTCCTCCTGGTGGTGCCGAGCCTGCTCGACCGCCTCCACGAGACCGTGCTGGCCGCGGCCCGGCGCAGCCCGATCAGGCGGCGGCTTCTGAACCTGACGCTCGCGCGCGGCTGGCAGGTCTTCCGGGCGGCGCGGAGCGGACACCCGGTCGGCCTCTTCGACGCCCTGCTCTGGCCGCTGCTGCGCCGGGTCGTCGCGCGGCCGATCCTCGCCTCCTTTGGCGGGCGGATCCGGCTCGCGGTCTCGGGCGGAGCGCCGCTCCCCGCGCGGACGGCGCGCTTCTGCCTCGGCCTCGGCTTCCCGCTGGTCGAAGGCTACGGGCTGACCGAGGCCGCCTCGGCGGTGACGGGGTTCAGCCTCGGCACGACGATGCCCGGCTCCGTCGGCCCGCCGCTGCCGGGCGTGGCGCTGCGTATCGGGGAGGCGGGCGAGATCCTGGTGCGCTCGCCGGGCGTGATGCTCGGCTACTGGAGACGTCCGGAGGCGAGCGCCGAGGCCCTTCGCGACGGCTGGCTCCACACCGGGGACCGCGGCGCGTTGCGCGGCGGCCGCCTCGTCGTCCGCGGCCGCCTGAAGGACGGCATCGTCCTCTCGACGGGCGAGAAGATCTGGCCCGACGCGATCGAGGCGGCCATCCGGGCGGATCCCCTCTTCGGGCAGGTCCTGCTCGTGGGCGACGGCCAGCCGCGCGCAACGGCGCTGGCGGTGGTCGCGCCGGAGGTCTGGCGGCCGCTGGCACGAGCGCTCGGGCTGGATCCGTGGGATGCCGCCGCGCTCGACAGCGTGCGGGCGCGCCGCGCCGCGCTCGCCCGCATCGATACCGCCCTGCGCCCGTTTCCGCCGGCCGCCCAGGTCGGCGCCGTCCGCCTGCTCGCGGAACCGTGGACGATCGGGAACGGTCTCGTCACGCCGACCCGGAAGCTTCGCCGCGCGGCCGTGCTCGGGCGCTGCGCCGCCGAGGTCGCGGCGATGCGCGCGGAGCTGCGGGACGGCCTCCGCTGAGCGGGCGGGCAGGGCGATCTCTTGATTCAGCGCAAGGTCCCGGCACCGCGCCGGGTGCTCTTCTGATCCGGGGCGCGGGTCCCTCCCGCCACCCTGGATGGAGACGAGTCATGAACCTTCGCAGCCTGCTCGCCCTCGGAGACCGCGCTCCGGAGGCACCCGCGACGCCGACGCTGTTCCCCCTCCAGCGGGAGATCGAGCGCATGGTCGGTGACATCCGCTTCGGCATGCCGGGGCTGTTCCAGGGGCCGCCGATCCCCCGCATGGACGTCGTCGAGAAGGACGGCCACATCGAGGTCACCGCCGAGCTGCCCGGCCTGGAGCGCGACGACGTCAGGATCGAGCTGGCCGACGACATGCTCCTGATCAGCGGCGAGAAGCGCCAGGAGACGGAGGAGACCAAGGGCGCGCGCAAGGTGGTGGAGCGCTCCTACGGCGCCTTCTCCCGTGCCCTGGAACTGCCGGCCGGCACGAAGTCCGAGGACATCGAGGCCAGCATGGACAAGGGTGTTCTCAAGCTGAAGCTTCCGCGGCCGAGCCTGAAGCAGCCCGAGCCCCAACGCATCGCGATCAAGGCTGGCTGACGGCAAGCCCGCTGCCAGGGACCCCGCAACTTCGGGAGCCGGGCCGGCGAC
Organism: Methylobacterium sp. CCH5-D2; assembly: GCF_001556475.1. Classification (NCBI taxonomy): domain Bacteria; kingdom Pseudomonadati; phylum Pseudomonadota; class Alphaproteobacteria; order Hyphomicrobiales; family Methylobacteriaceae; genus Methylobacterium; species Methylobacterium sp. CCH5-D2. Next base: position 1,960 of record NZ_LSIX01000999.1, read on the forward strand.
CGCGCATCGCGTGCGGGGCGGCGTCGTCGCGCTGACGCCCGGAGACCCTTCGGCAGGTGGGTACCGCACGCTTCTCCGAAGCCTGCCCGCGACCGGTCTGGCCGGCGCGACCATCGTGCGAGAGCGCGAGCACGGCACCCGCGACCACCGGCCGGCGATGCGGCCGCGCGACGGTGGGACGGGACTACGCTCCGGGCGGTCGCTTCCGCACGCCGCGGCACCACGGGCGCGGCACGGGTGCGGACCGGACCCGCACGTGGTCGCGACAGGACTTGTTCCCTCGTGCGAGGTGCGTCCTGGCACGTCGCGCTGCGAGATAGGAGCCTATATTGAAATCAATCGAGCGATACGGACCGTAGAGAGCCGATCGCCAAGGTTTCAGGAGAAAAATACCGTCATGAAGACTCGTATCGCTGCCGCTTTTGCCGCTCTGATGCTCGGCATTGCTGCCCCGGCCTCGTCCGCGCTGGCCTTCCCCTACGACGCACCGCGCG
>NZ_LSIX01000099.1:0-1633 GCF_001556475.1 Methylobacterium sp. CCH5-D2
CGGGTGCAGGGCAGAGCCCTGCTGTCGAACCCATAGGTCCGGCCTCGCCGGGCCTATGGGTTCGAAACCCGGGGCTGCGCGCCCCGGACCCCGCCAAAGGGTCACGACCCTTTGGAATCCCGGACTGTCCGCCCCCGGCCACCGTGCGCTGAGCCATCCCGCGCCGCGGGCTCTGGACCGGACCGGACGCGGCCTGTAGAGCGGCCGGCCCTTACCCCACCGATCCACAGATCCTGCGCCGGAGAGCGTTGATGGCGGCCTGCGGCCTCGATTTCGGCACCTCGAACACCACCCTCGGCCGGACCGTCGAGGGCCGCCCCGCGCTCGTGCCCCTCGAAGGACGCCACCTCACGGTGCCCTCCGCGATCTTCTTCGCGCCCGGACGCCCCCCGATCATCGGCCGCGCCGCCACCGAGGCCTATGTCGAGGGCGTGCCGGGCCGGCTGATGCGCAGCCTCAAATCGGTGCTGGGCTCCGGCCTCGTCGAGGAGACCACGCCGCTCGGCCGCGAGCGCCTGCGCTTCCGCGACGTCATCGCCCGCTACCTCGCCGCCGTGAAGGCGCGGGCCGAACAGGAAGCGGGCACCGGCTTCGACACGGTGGTGCACGGCCGCCCGGTCCACTTCGTGGACGGCGACCCGGAGGGCGACCGCCGGGCGGAGGCGACGCTGCGCGAGATCGCAGAATCGATCGGCTTCCGGAACGTGTCGTTCCAGTACGAGCCGATCGCCGCCGCCCTCGACTACGAGCAGGGCGTGCGCGCCGAGGAGATCGCGCTGATCGCCGATATCGGCGGCGGCACCTCGGACTTCTCGATCGTGCGCCTGTCGCCCGAGCGCCACGCCAAGGCGGAGCGCGCCGACGACATCCTGGCCAACGACGGCGTGCGCATCGGCGGCACCGATTTCGACCGGATGCTCAGCCTCGGCACGGTGATGCCGCTGCTCGGGCTCGGCAGCCCGATGAAGCGCGGCGACCTCGCCGTGCCGAACGCCTACTTCCACGACCTCGCTACGTGGTCGAGCATCAACCGGCTCTACAACTCGAAGACCCTGCGGGAGATCGAGGAGACCCGCCGCGACGCCGCCCGGCCGGAGCTGATCGACCGGCTCTACAGCGTGGTCGAGGCCGAGCGCGGCCACGGCCTCGCCATCGCGGTCGAGGGCGCCAAGATCGGCGCCAGCGACAGGGGCGCCGCGACCCTCGACCTCGGCTTCGTGGAGCGGGGCCTCGGCGCGGCGGTCGACCGGGCGAGCCTCGGCGCGCAGACGGGAAGCCTTGCCGAGCGTATCGCCGAGCGGGTCGGGCGCTGCCTCGCGCAGGCCGGGATCGGGGCGGAGCGCATCGACGCGCTGTTCCTCACCGGCGGCTCGACCGGCCTGCCGCATGTGCGCTCCGCGCTCACCGCCTGCGTGCCGGGCGCGCGGGTGGTCGCGGGCGACACCTTCGGCTCGGTCGGCGTCGGCCTGACGATCGAGGCGGCGCGCCGGGGCGCCTGAGAATCGCCCGTCCGCGAATTGTCGCCGTCGGGCCCGAATGATAGCAGCGGCCCATGACGACGAAGCCTCCCCATCGCGGCGGGCCCGGCAAGGGCGGTCGCGGCTCCAGCGCGGACAAAGGTCCGCCCAAGGGA
>NZ_LSIX01001000.1:0-15169 GCF_001556475.1 Methylobacterium sp. CCH5-D2
GCGGCGCGGGGTCGGCCGCCGCCGTCTCGGCCGAACAGTACGAGCGCGGGCGGCCGGAGTGCGAGCGGGGTCTCGGCGACGCGGGCCGGCAGGCTGGCGCGGTCGGACTTGGCGCGGGCGCTCATCGCAGGTCCCCTGAAACGACGAAGGCCCCCGGGAGGGGGCCTTGCAAGATGCGGGTGGGGTGGCCGGAGCGGGTCCGGTACGGGGGCGGTGCCGCCGGTCGCGGCATGCTCGGTTCGTGTCGTCGGGTCATCAAGCTCTCCTGGCTGCGGACGGGGCGAGCGGCGCGGTCGTGCCAACTCACCGGCCAACACCGTCAGCATGACCGAACCGGCCATGGTTGTCAAGAATATAATCCTAATATATTGGCGCGAACGAGCGTCGTCCTGTGGCCCATACAACCCTGAATGCCGCCGCCGAACGGGGGACAACATCGCCAACGGCTCGTCTCGGGGAGGTCGCGGGCATGGTCCGCGCGGGTACCCGAGCGCGACCAGGCGGATCGTGTTGAAACCGCATCGTGTCTAACAGGCGCTCTACAGTCGCCCGGTCTCGCCGATGAGGACATTGAGCCCGTCGTCGCCGACGATGAAGGACAGAGCCGGCAGGCTCTCCAGCGAAGCGTTCATCGCCGACCGGCAGAGTTGGACGACGTCCGTGGGGCTCGGCGTCAAAGGGTGCTGCGGTGGGTGGGAATGCCATTCGCCGATGTACTGGGTCTGGTCCATGGTCCTGGCCAGCCTGCCGGTCACGTCATCCGAAAGCCCGGCGATGCCGCGCTCGAACCCGGTCGGCGACCCCTTGCTGTCCGGAGGCGCCGGCAGGGGCTCGACGAGGTGCACCTTGCGAGCGAGGCTGTCGACGATGCCGACGGCGGACCCGCCCGTCTCGCTTGGCAAGACCCCGACCCGCATCGCGACCATTTGGGCGTGCGCATCCGCGTCTACGGTGATCTCCCAATCCAGCAGGGGATACCGCGTCACCGGCGCCGTCCTCGGGTTGCTGACGCAGACCCGGCCGTCGAGGTCCACGGACCATACTCGGATCGACGCCCCAGCTTGCCCGAGCGCCTGCGCCAGACCTGTGGCCGCAAGGGAGGATAACAGGGCGATCCGGCTCTCCGGAACGCGGTTGGTGACGGCGCGGCACGCACCGGTGTACGCGAAGCGCTCCCCGACCGCCGTGAGGTGGCGCTCCAGTTCCGGACGCTGGAGCACAGCGCGGTAGTATTGCGCTTCAAGGTCGCGAAGCGTCAGGGATCGATCCTCCGGCTCGACCAACGCCACCACGGCCTCGGCAGACGGATTGAAGAAGACGCTGGCCCGCCTTCCCGGCGCGTCTAGGTCGGCCAGATGGCGGCTGGCCGCAACGGAGGCGGACGCGTCGATAATCACCGACGCCGCCGCGAGCGCCTCCTTGAGCTCGCCATTCCTTTCACCGGGCCGGAGGACGTTGACGTCGATGGATCGCGCCACCGGCGCTTCCGTGGTCGGCCTGAAGATGTAGTTCAGCCGGTTTGCTAGCGCGGAAGCCTTGATATGCCCATTCTCCATCGCGCGAAGCGTGTGGCGCGCTAGGTTGTGGGGAAGCAGCCGGTCGTCATCGACCACGGTCCAATCGAACCGGCCCTCCCGGACAAGGTACTCGGCTACGTGTGACCCGATGGCGCCGGCGCCGACCAACACGACTTTCCGAGCGTCCCGGCCGGTCCCGCCGGCCAGCGTCGCCGCCCAATCGGGATCGAACGCCCGATGCACCTGCGCCATTTGCACCTGGCACGCGACGAGTGCGGCCTCGTCGATGACGCCGGCGGGGATCGCGCGTGCGAAGCCGGACGCGGCCGCGTTTGCATGGGCATGCAGTTGTCCGAGGGCCACCCCGATCTCGCCTAACGACTTCAGCGTGATGAATACGCGTAGGTCGAGGAGCCCCGGCCTATGGCTGCCATCCGGAGCGACGACGGGAAAGGCGACGATGATGGCAAGGACCCCATGGAGCCGTGCTCGGTCCCGTTCCTCCGAACCGGCCCAGGCGCGCATCCGCTTCTTCAAGTCCCCAAGCAGGTCGACCCCTCGTTCGGCGAGAAGCGCACCAAGGGCCGCCACGTTGCGCGGTGCCTTCCTCATGCGGGACATCCGCTCGGGCGGCACGCAGTAGGTGACAGGGATCAGCCGGTTAGCGTCCGCGGTATACGGCATGGAGCCGGCCGGCATGACGGTGAAGAGTTCCGGGTCGTCCGGCGTGGTGCGGAAGCCAACGAGTTCCACGCTCTCGGCGCGCGACAGTACGGAGGCTGGAACAACGATCTTTAGCGGCGAGAGCCCGAAGAAGGGATCGACCGGCTGGTGCGGGTCGTGGAGCTCCCCGCGCGCAGCACGCCGGAACCAGAGTTGGATACGCTGGAGCATCTCGGCCGGCGTCCAGGTGAGGCGCGCTTCGTCCCAGGGCCTGTCGTCGATGCACATCGCGGCCGGAAAGCCGTCCGGCACCAGCTGCTGGTGCTCGGTATCCGGAAAACCATCCCGCAGCATCATGACCATCGGCATGGCCGCCGCTGATCCGAATACGATGCCGATGCGCTCGATGCGCTCGATCTCAACAACGGGTCGCTGTGGCGCGCCCGTCTGGACGTCTGCGACGATCATCTCGTCCCCGCCCGGGTGACGACGGGCCTCGATGACACGGGCGACCTGGACGGCCGAGTCCAGATAGGCCAGCACCGCCTTGGCTTGCGGCGAGGAAAGCCCCCGATCCGGAACGAGGGACCAATCGTCGATCCAGGCCATCGTGCTCAGCCCTGGCGCGCCGTCGACGTGGTCGATGCCGCCGCCACGCTCGGCGCGGCGAGCGCGAGGCCCACGCCATAGCGGCTGATCTCGTAGCGGACGGGCTTGGGCTTACCGACCGCAGGCTCCATCGTGACGATGAAATCGCCCTGCTTTTCGCGAACGACGCGGCGATGGTGGTTGGCGGCCTGGCGATGCGGTGGCTGCTTGTCGGCGTCCTCGACGGTGCCAGGGGTGGGAATGGGCCAACTCGGCGACACGATGGTGCAGCGCTTCCGACCCTGGGTCTCGAACAGCCACTTCACGTTCGGGACAGCCTCCGTCTCGGTCACACCCCGCTCCGGACCTAAGGACTTGTACGAGCAGTGGTGGAACAGCTTCATGAGATCCCACTGCAGCCGGTCGGCGTTGCCGTAACGGCGCGAGATGCTCACGATGTCGGTGAGGGCGAGGTAATCCACGTCCGAACCGAAGAGGGCGTAGGATTCCTCCCCGCCGTCCACGAACGTCGCCTGGAACACGATGCTGTCGCCGTTCCGGTCGACCACAGTGCCTTCGTCCTGCCGCCAAGCGAACGGGCTGTGGACGAAGAACTCCGCCGCCGCCGCGCTCGACTTCTCGTAGCCGGGCACGAGCTTGCCGGCGTCGACGAAGAGGTGCTTTCGGCTCTCGTAGTCGATGCCCTCAGCCGCCATCCAGTCCTTCAGGCGCTCGGCGCGGGAGAAGACGCGGATGCCCTTGCCCTCACGCAGGCGGTGGCGAGCCTCCTGCCGCACGAAGCGTGCGTCTCCCGTGAGGTTCGTCTCGGTGAGCGCGCAGGCAGGGACCCAGAGCTCGTCGATCTTGATGCGGTCATCGCCCTGGTAGGCGGTGGAGTGGCGCAGCCAGAAGAACTCGCCCATGCGCTGGCAGTGGTCGTCGTCCAAGTGCGTGAAGCAGACGACGTCGAATGAGTCGCGGTTCCCCTTGCGCAGGACCTTACGCAGTTCCTCGGCCAGGTCGCAGCGCTGATCCTGCGGGTCGTTCGGGTTACGCTGGTTGCCGTAGTCGATCAACAGCATCTGCTTGTTCGCGAGCTCGATGAGCGCGCCGTCCGCGTTCCCGAGAGGATAGAAGGTGACGTAGGCGGGCATGATGTCTCTCCTTGTTCCGAGGGTCAGAGCCGGGTGTCCGCCGCCGGCTGCCAGCGATGATCTTCGGGAAACAGGTCGGGCGAGTGGTTGGTCAGGACGGTGTCGGCCACCTCGAAACCGTGGCGCGCAACCCGTTCGAAGACTGCCGGGGACATCGCCCGAAGATCCGTGGGATGGCCGAGCGCCGCGCGGACGTCCGCATCTCGAAGGTAGCCATCGTAATCCCTCTCGGGCCGCACGCGCCCGATGCGGATGTCCACGTCGCGCACGGAGACGCCCATTTTGAACAGGGCTCCCCGCAGGGTCCCTCCCTCGACGTCGCGCATGAACATGCGGGAACGCAGAGCGCGGATCTGGTCGGAGGCGATGTCGAACAGTCTCGGACCGGCCAAGCGTCCCTTCAGGATGGCGAAGGGTGATGCGGCCCCGAACGGCGGGACTGGCCCCGAGGCGTCGCTGCAGATCACGAACGCGTCCGGATCGGGCGCCTGCCCCGGCTTGTAGACCGCCTCAAGGCCGAGGTTTTCGTAGGCGCCGCCGTCCCAAAGGCCGATCCGTGTCGTCGGCGGCTGCGTTCGCTTAAGCGGCTTCCGCGTCGCGGGATCGGTTTGGAACCAGCCCTCGGCGGGTAGGTCGAGCCAGAGGGCGCCCAGGACATAGGGCACCGCGGCGGAAGCGGCCGCGGCGTCGGCCAGCCTGACGTCCGGGGCATAATGGCGTCCGAAGACCCAGTCGCCCATCTCGCGAGAGGAGAACCGCCAGTTCTTGCCGCTGTGCAGGGAGGTCGTGTTGATCGACCAGCACGGCGTGGCTGGCAGGTCCATGACGCGACCTTTCACTCCCCATCGCTCGACAAGGAGGTCCGCCACCACGCTCGACCGCGCGGTCAGCAGCCTACGGTTGAAGCGCATCAACCCGGTCCAGCCAATCGCGGGGGCGGAGAACAGATCGACCGTCGTGAGCAGGCGTCGCAGGGCCGGGAAGACGCTGTCGCGATAAGTGGCCGAGCTCGGCCAGCTCAAGCCATTCGCCGACATGGCCGCAGCGACGAGGAGACTGCCGCCCGAGACCGTGGAGACGTGTGTGACCCGCTCCAGCAGGTCGTCGGCAGCCAGCCGGCGAAGCACGCCTGCGTGGAACGCGGCGGCACGGACGCCGCCCCCGGACAACGCAAGTCGGATGGGCAAGCCCTGGTCGGGCGATGCCGTATCCGAAGACGTTGCGCCCAGGGCGTCTTCGGTAGGGGTCGAAGGGGCTTTCGCGTCCATGGCGAGCTCCGGCGACGCTACCTCGTTAGCGTGTTAAAAAGTATGTCTAGACCGAACATGGGTGCGGCCGTATCGCGATGCAAGGCCCAGGTGTTACGCTACGGCGAACTTTTACGATTCTTTTTCGAGCGGCCAGGGAGACGGCGGCGGTGGCGACCTTCGGTGAGAAGATCAAGGAGCTCCGGAAGAAGGCCGGGCTGACCCTGGATCAGCTCGGCGAGATGACCGGCTCCAGCAAGTCGTACGTGTGGGAGTTGGAGAACAAGAACCCGCCGCGCCCCTCAGCCGACAAGATCGACAGGATCGCCAAGGCGCTCGGGGTGACCTCTGATTACCTTATGGACGAGCGGGCCGACCTCGCCACAGCAGAGGACGAGGCCTTCTTCCGGAAGTACAAGGGCCTGGACCCGAGCGTGAAGGAGCAGATCCGGCGCATCACCGAGACGTTCAAGAAGTAGCGCAGTGCCAACCCGACGTTGCGCCGATCCAGGAGCCCTGAGACGCTGTGCTTGAAATCGAATCGGGTCAGCAATGGCAGCGCCGGCGCACAGGTCCCCCGCAAGGTGGGCGAACCAACTCACGCAGATGCTGGACCTTGTCAAAGGCATCGACGCGGCTGACCGCTATCCCGTCGACGTCGAGGCGCTCATCATCGACTACTCTCGCAACGTCTGGCCGGGCGACCCCGTGCTGGAGATCGTGAGCGAGGAGCTTGAAGGGTTCGAGGGCGCCCTGGTCCCCGTGCGGGAGAAGGGTGGCTGGCTGATCATCAGCAACTCGGCGGCCAGGGATGGTCGTCGCCGCTTCACCGTCGCGCATGAGGTCGGCCACTATCTGCTTCACCGCCATCTTCTCCCGCCCGACGGCATTCGGTGCAAGGCGGACAGTGTCGGTCGGGCAGCCGGCCAGGACATTGAGAAGGAGGCCGACGAGTTCGCGGCCACGCTGCTGATGCCGTCCCACGACCTCCGGCGGCAGATCGACCCCAAGGCGAAGCCTACCTTAGACGAGCTTGGCGCGCTCGCCGACCGGTACGGCGTATCCCTGACCGCGGCCGTCCTACGGTGGTTAAGGCACACGGAGCGGCGGTCGGTGATGGTCGTCTCGACCGAAGGGTTCGCGCTATGGGGTCGATCAAGCGAGGCCGCCTTCAAGACGGGCCGATACTTCAAGACCTCGGGCGAACCGCTCGAAATCCCGGCTACGTCGGGCGCCGCACAGCCGCACCTCGTCGACGAGTGCCGTGCTGGCATCGCTCATCCCGCCGGGGTGTGGTTCGACGAGGAGGTCGAAGAATTCACCGTCCATGCCGCGGCGTTCGATCAGGCAATCACGCTTCTGCATCTCGGAGAGGCGCGACCGCGATGGTCGATGCCTGTCGAGGAGGTCGAACCCGACGTCGTGGACCGATTCGCGTCGCTGAAGCGCATCCGCTGACCTGTCGGCCCTTTCGACCTTGCGGATGAGCGATTTCAAGATGTTCGTCACCCTCGCTCACGAACTCGGACACATCTTTTGCGGCCATATGGGAGGCTGCGAGGCCGGCAGCTCCAAGGTCGAGAGCGGATGGCCTTCGCGGAAAGGTCTGGGCAACGACGAGAGGGAGGTAGAGGGGGAGGCGGTGGCGTACCTTGTCTCGGCACGGGCGGGCCTGAAGCCGGCCTCGGCCGAGTATCTGAGGGCCTATGCTTTGTCGGCGGATCTGACCCGGATTGACATGAACGTCGTCGTGCGTGCCGCCGCCCGGATCGAGCGTCTGGCTGGTATGTCCCATGGCATGGTGCGGTTCGCAGATTGACGGGCTTGAACCGGACCGACACCTTGAACCGACGAATGGGGCAGGCAAGCTTCTATGAGCGGCGCCAAGACACTGACGGTTGGCGAAATTCGACTGATCAAGCGGATGCTCGCGCTGAATCCACCGTTGAACAATCAGCAGATCCTCGCACACTTCACTAGGCCCGGCCGAGACATCAATCACCGTGTCATCGCCCAGATCAAGGGCGGCAGTCACTCTAACCTAGCCCCAGCAACTCTTGCCGAGGCTCACGCCTACATGGCAGCGGCGGGAACGATCATTCGCCCATCACCAGATAAATTCGTGCAGGGAGGCGTACAGGGCACCGCGTTCGAGCTAATCCTCGACTGGTGGCCGGTCGGACAAGGGCTCTTCGCGACAGGCATCATCCGCAGATTCGGCCGCGGCAGCTCAATCGGATGGGTATTCGACTGCGGCACGACGTCGACAAAGTCACTGCTCGACGACGCGATCATGTTCTACGGCGACCGACGCGACCATTGCGGCCCTGATCGGCTGAATCTGGTTACGATTTCCCATTTCGACAGAGATCACATCAGCGGCTTCGTTGCGCTGCTGAGGGGTCAAGTCGTCGAGCTAGTGCTGTTGCCTTACGTACCTCTCTGGCAAAGGCTCATGATCGCCATCGAGAACAGGATAGGCGCAACGGACGAGATTTTCGGCTTCTTCGTAGATCCCGCAGGGTTCCTCTCCGGACTTGAAGGTAGCGAGATACAACGCGTGGTGTTCGTTCCATCGGTGGACGGCGAAGGACCGAAGCCGCAGCCACCTGACGCGCCTATCGATGGCCCCGTCGACGTCGGCGACGGGAACCTCAAACCCGAGCTTGGGCAGCCGCCCGATGAAGTCTCGGACGACCTAGGCCTGACCGCCGGGTCGGACCCTCGCGTAAGCTTTCTCGCGGAGGCGGGGAGGATCGTCGTTCCGACCTTCTGGGAGTTCGTGCCCTACAACGACGCTCGAATGCTACCGCGCGTCACATCAGCGTTCCTGAGCAAGGTCGCGCCAATCCTTGACCGATTTCGCACTGACCACGCCAATCGGGTGACGGCGCTCGACGACCTAAAAGCTGCCTACGATCAAAATTTCGGGTCATTTTCGAGGCCGCGCAACCTCATATCGCTTTCGTTGTACTCGGGTCCCCTGGGCGTTCGTCAAAGCTGTCTACGGTTTGGACGTCTCATCCTGTTGGCCTTAGGGACGAGGCAAACCGATTTTCCCAACTGCACACTGGGGATATGTTTCTCGACAGTCCCCAGAGATGTGACGGCTTTTTGCAGTTCTTCGGCGACGTGAGGATCTGCCGAACGGCTATTTTCCAGGTCATGCACCATGGATCGCGTAAGAACTGGCAGCCCGACTTCGCTGAGAAGATTTCGCCCGCGGCAAGCCTGTTCAGTTCCGATCCGGGGCACAAGAGGTTCAGGCACCCGCACGCTCCCGTGCTTCGGGATTTCTGGCCGTACCATCCGGTCCAAATCGATAGGCAATCGGCCTTCCACCTGGTCGCCGACCTGATGGTTCAGTCAGGTAGGTAACGTCTGTCGGCCCTCGGGATAGACGAGTAGCGCGCCTTCGAAAGTAGCGCGTCGGCCGAAGCTGTCGGGAATGCCGCTACGGGAACGGCACCCTTCCTCAACCATCTCCGGCAGTTTCGATGCGCAACCCGTTGCCCACGCCTTGGCAAACCACCTCCCCATCCTGGCGTTCTCGATCAGGACGGAAGGGATGGCCATGACCGAGAAGAAGGGCCACGGAAGCGAGACCGCCAAAAAATCGAACGCCAAGGCCGCCAAGGAGGGCAAGTCGAACCCGCGTTCGTCGTCGGCCGCCCAGGCCGAGCTCGGCAAGGAGGGCGGCAAGAGCAAGTGACGTGGCCGCTCATGTGGGCCGACAGGTGTATCCCGTCACGCCGGATGGACGCTACTTCGTCGTTCGCGGCCGGCTCTGGCGGATGACGAACCCTTTGCTGCCGGAGGCGCGCCGGCAGGGGCTCGTCCGTGAGCTCATGGCGGCCAGGCGGGCGGTCAGGAATGCCAGGAATGCTCGCGATGAAGATGCCTCGTCGGTGGCACGCGCAAGCGTGGACAAGGCCAAGACCGCCCTCGGCGAGCGGGGGCCGCCATAGTGGAACGGCGGGTCTCCCGACCTCAACCGACACATGGTCGCCAACACCCCTTATGCGGGGGGTTCGCCTCAAGGACGGAGGATAGCTGATCATCGCGAAATGTGGCACGACATGCTGATGTTGTGGCCGCCGCTGTCAGGCGTGCTACCGTCTCTGAGACGGATATCCGAACCGGCGAACGAAGGATCTTCATCGGATGAATAAGAAATTTACGTCGGAATGGCTAGGTCTGAATATTAGATCTCAACTCTTTCCAAACGCGCAATAGCATCCGCGCGAGCTTTTAGCGAGACGCTGCCGTAACATTCGCCGACGCTCTTGGCAGACCAGCCGCAGATCGCGTCGATCACGTTGCCCGCCACGCCCGCGTCGGTGGCTATCGTGCGAAAGCGGTGCCGCCAGCTGTGATTCGGGCTTACCCCTGGATCGTCGATGTGCTCGCGCGCAGCTTCGCTCAGGCGGTTCTCCACCCCCCTGCAGCGGTCCCGCGATGCCGACCTCCGCGGTCCGGCACGAGAAATAAGCGTTCGTCGCGTAAGCCCACGACGGATGCCGGGAAGCCCATCTCGACGAGTTGTGGGTGCAGAGGTACCTCACGACCTTGCTTCGTCTTCACCTTACCCGCTTCCGGGTTGATCCAGAGCACCCATACGCCGCCGAATCGGCCCTCGTCCTCGACCCAGCGCGGGGCTCGGCGGCGGCCCCACGGAAGCTCCCCTAAGGGCACCCATGAGCGCCAGTGCTCGATGATCACGTCACGACGTTAGGTCTGTTCACGATCATGGCCCTGACGGAATTTTCTCAAGCTCACGCTTCATCGCCCTGACGTCGTACTCGCCGTATTGATCACCGACGGAGCGATGCGCGTGACCGGTGATAGCATCGGTCACATCGCCAGCGAGGCCGTGGTTGCGCGCGAGCGTCTTAAACCGGTGCCGCCAGGAATGATTCGGTGCAAGCCGTGTGTCGGTTAGCCCTAGGCTGCGCACCCATCGCCCAAGGATTTTCGTACCGTTGCCGCCGCGCTTGCCGAACTTGTCCGGTGGCAGGTCGGGAAACAGCGGACCTCCCCCGCGCCCACGTACATAGTTGAGGAGGCCTGCGGCGATGAGCGCGGAGTGCAAGGGCACGGTGCGCTCCGAACCGACGTTCTTGAGCGAGCCGGCCTCGGCATCGAAGCGCATCACCGCGACGCCGTCGACCTCGCTGAAATCCTCCACGCGTAATTGGCAGACCTCCGACAGCCGAGCGCCCGAGTATGCGCACACCAGCGGCACCCACCGCTTGACCGGGTCGCGCTCGCCCGCCGCTGCCGCGAGGATCTGAGCCGCCTCGGCGTCCTTGAAGCCGCGCTTGCCCTGGCCCGGCTTCTGCTTGACGCTGATGGTGATGCGCTCGGCTGGGTTCTCGGGAAGCCGTCTGTTATCGACACCCCAGCGCAGCACCGCCCGCACCGGCGCCAAACGGCTCTCACGGATAGTTTTGGCGGATAGTCCCGATGCCACGAGGCTGTCCTTCCAGGCGACGAGCTTGTCGGCTGTGACCCGCGTGGCATCGTCGTCGCCGAGGAACGCGGCGAGTTGCTGCATGACCCGCGTCCAGTCGTAGACCGTCTTCTCCACCGGCTTGCGCTCGGCAGCCCACCCCTTCACCAAGTCGTCGAATAGGACCTTTGCCGTCGGCGCCGGGCGCGGCGCGGGCGCTCGACCCGCGAACGGTGCACGCTCAGGCAGCGTCTCCGCCACGTCGCCGAGCGTGTGCCGTTCGAGGGCCAGACTCGCGCGCTGGATGGCCGCAGAGACCGCCTGAGCCAGCGTGCGACGCCCGTCGGCGTCGAGCTGCAAGCCCTTTTTTGCGATCAGGAAGTCGGCCTGCTTGAGGCACCACGCCTCCATGTCGTCCTCGCCCCTGTCGGCGTAGGCGCCGTGCAGAACCTGGTGGACGACGTCGGGATGGCCCCACAGCCCGACACGGCGGGGCTGCCACAGGCGCGCGAAAAGGTCGGTGCGCCAGAGATTCTGACTCGGGTTGTCGCGGTGCAGGGCGATCCAACGGTCATGGGCCGGGGCGGCTAGTTCGTGCGCCTCGCGCTCGCTCAGCTCCTGCGGGCCAGATGCGAGCGTCGCCCAGCGTGCCTCGATCTCGCGGATCGCATCAGCGAATCGGGCGCGGGCGACCTCGGGATCCTTCGTGCGAAGGCTGAGCTTCTCGATGGCTCGGCCGACAAGCGGCTGCAGCTGAGCAGGGACGGCCTTGCGGACGTAGTAGATGCCGCTGTCGGGATGCTTCCAGGGACGTGCCATCGGTAAGGGCATATGTACCACCCGAATGTACCAGTCGGGCCGTACGAACACGTTGCGTATCAGCAACTTACCGTGACGATTGAGCTTTTAGCAAGACTGGCGGAGAGGGGGGGATTCGAACCCCCGATGGGCTTGCACCCATGCCGCATTTCGAGTGCGGTGCATTCAACCGCTCTGCCACCTCTCCAACGACGCCGTCGGCGCTTCAGCACCCTGGCGTCGCATCGATGAACCGGCCCGCGGGATCGCCCGCGCGCTGGCGGGCTACGGCCGGTGTCTCGATGTCGGGGCTATAGCGAAGCGTCGGCGGTGTGGCAAGCCGGTCCGGCGCCGCTTCGGGTTCGGAAAGCGGCCATCCCCGGCAAGTCCCAGATGCCAGTTGATCCGGGCCAGCCGCAGGACCGCTCGGATCAGGCTCCCCGCTCCGCGGCGAGCGCGGCGGTGATCGTCCGGGCGAAGGCCACGGGATCGCGTGGAATGTCCCCATCCTGGATTCGCGCCAGATCGAGGAGGGTGCCCGCGGCCGCAGGCACGGCCTCGGCCTCGCCCTCGGCGAGCGCGCGGATCAGGGGATGGCGCGGGTTGATCTCCAGAACCGCCTGGCCGCCGCCGCGGCCGGCGCGGCGCAGGAGGCGCTGCATCTGCAGGTCCGGGCCGCTGCCGGCCGAGAGCACGACCGCGCTGTCGACCAGACGGTCGGTGGTGCGCACGTCCGCGACGTCGCTCCCCAGAGCCGCCTTGATCGCCGCCACGAGCACGTCGATCCCGGCGGGCGCCGCCTCGGCCTCACCCGCGGCGGGGAACTTCGAGAGGTCGAGGCCGCCCTGCGTGACGGATTGCAGCGGCTTGTCGGCGAAGCGCGCGAGCGCCTCGGGCCAGAAGGCGTCGACATGGTCGGACAGGAGAAGCACCTCCAGCCCGCGAGCCCGGAAGCCCTCGAGCTGGGGCGAGGATCCGAGTGCCTCGGCGTCGTCGGCGACGAGGTAGTAGATCGCCTCCTGGCCGTCCTTCATGCGGGCGACGTAGTCGGGCAGGCTCGTCCAGCCTTCGACGGCCGAGGAGCGGAAGCGCAGCAGCGGCGCGATCTCCTCGCGGCGCTCGTGGTCCTCGTAGATGCCTTCCTTCAGGACGGGGCCGAAATTCTCCCAGAAGCTCTGGTACTCCGCTCCATCCTTCGCGCGGGTCGCGAGTTCTGAGAGGACGCGGCCGGTGACGGCGCGCCGGATGCGGGCCAGCGCCGGCGTCGATTGCAGCATCTCGCGCGAGACGTTGAGGGGCAGGTCCTCGGTGTCGACCACGCCCTGGACGAAGCGCAGCCAGGGCGGCAGCAACTCCGCCTCGTCGGTGATGAACATGCGGCGCACGTGCAGCCGCACCTTGCTCTGCCGCTCGTTCTCCAGCGCCTGGAAGGGCTTCATGCCGGGCACGAAGAGCAGCGCCGAGAACTCGAGCTGTCCCTCCGCCCGCCAGTGCAGGGTCGCCCAGGGCTTGTCGAAGTTCATGCCGACGGAGCGGTAGAACGCCTCGTACTGCTCGGGCGTGACCTCGCTCCGCGGCTTGCGCCACAGGGCGGTGCCCTGGTTGGCCGCCTCGTCGCGCCCGTCCTGGACGATCGCGATCGGCACGGTGATGAAATCGGCCCATTTCCGCACGAGGTGATCGAGCCGGTAGGGCTCTAGGTACTCGTCCGCGTCGGCCTTGAGGTGGAGCACGATGTCGGTGCCGGGCTCAGGTCTCTCGGCGCGCTCCAGCGTGTAGCTGCCCTGGCCCTCGGACGCCCAGGTCCAGGCCTCCTCCGCGCCCGCGCGGCGCGACGTGACGGTGACGCGGTCGGCCACCATGAAGGCGGAGTAGAAGCCGACGCCGAACTGGCCGATCAGGCTCGGCCGGTCCTCGGCCCGGGCGCTCTCCAGCGTCTGCGAGAAGGCCCGCGTGCCCGAGCGCGCGATGGTGCCGAGGTTCTGCGCCAGGTCCTCGCGGGTCATGCCGATGCCGGCATCCGAGACGGTGAGCGTGCGCGCCGTCTTGTCGGGGGCGATGCGCACCTTCGCGTCGGGCGGCAGGGCGCTGGCGGCCGAGGTCAGGGCCTCGAAGCGGCGCCGGTCCATCGCGTCGGCGGCGTTGGCCACCAGCTCGCGCAGGAAGATCTCGCGGTCGGAGTAGAGGGCGTGCACCACGAGGTCGAGCAGGCGCCCGACCTCGGCACCGAATTCGTGTCGCTCCACCGTCTCGCTCACCGCAGCGCCTCCATCGCGACCGAGCCGGACCGGCCCGAAAAAACGCGGAGGCGATATGCGGTCGCGCGCGGGCGAATGCAACGGGCCCGGCGGGCGGGCGGCACGGATCGGCGAAGGATCGCTCAGGCGGCCACGAGGAGCGCCGCGCCGGCGACGCCCGAGAGGACCAGCCGCAGCCGCCCGAGCCAGCGCGGAACGATACCGCGCCGGGGCATGTCCTGATCGACCAGGCCCCAGGCCAGGACGAGGACGCCGAGGATGCGCAGGTCCCAGGGGGCGGGGGCGGCGAGCGCCGCCCAGGCGACCAGCGAGGGCACGATCGCCAGCAGGTAGTCGCCGCTGCCGGCGTTGCGCGCGGCGGCCGCGCCCCAGCGGATCCCGCCGAGGAAGGAGGCGATGACCGCGCCGTAGGCCGAGAGGATCGTGCGCGGGCTCAGGCCCAGCGTGCCGAGCCCGCCGTCGTTGCCCGCGACCGACAGGGCGGCGAAGCCGAGGAAGGGGATCAGCCCGGCCACGCCGAGGATGACAGCCCCCATCGGGACCGGATTCAGGCGCGCCATTCACCCTCCGCTCGGCCGCCGTCCGCGGACCGGCGGGGCCGCGGCAAGATCGCGGCCGACATGGCCGCGACGGGACCGTGCGGCGCGAGCCGCACGGCCAAGCGTTATACGGATGCCGCCGGGAGGGGTTCCCGCATGCGGCGACCCGCCCCGTCAGACACCGCGGGCGCGCGAGGCCGGGGTGAAGGCGGGCGCGCTGGGCGCGGGCGCGCCGAGCAGCGTCATCGCCCCGCCCCCCTCCGGCGCCTGCGGCGGCTCGTTCACCACCGGATCGAGCTTGCGCGGCTTGAAGGTGGCCGCCAGCGTCTTGGCGCTGGCGAGATCGGCCGGGCCGAGCTTGTTGGCGACGTCGTCGCGCTTGCGCCCCGCGTCCTCGTCGCCCTGCGCGGCGGCGGCCGAGAACCAGACGTAGGACTGCACCAGATCCTGGCCGAGCCCGAGGCCGCGGGCGTAGAGCACGCCAAGGTTGTACTGGCTGTCGCGCAGGCCGTACTCGGCGCCCTGCCTGAACCACGAGGCCGCCGAGGCGTAGTCCGGCTTGCCGTTGGCGCCCGGGCTCTCGGCGTAGATCACCGCAAGGTTGTGCATGGAGCGGGCATGGCCCTGCTCGGCCGCGCGGCCGTACCAGAGCTTGGCCTGGGCGAGGTCGCGCACCACGCCCGAGCCCTTCTCGTAGTGGCCGCCGAGCTTGTACTGGGCCGGGGCGTAGCCGGCGGAGGCCAGCTTCTCGAACAGCTTGGCGGCGAGCGCGAGGTCGCGAGTCAGGCCGCGGCCGTCCGCGGCGCGCGCGGCGAGTTCCCACGCGGCCGCGCCGTCGCCGTCGAGGACCGCCTGGCGCAGCTTGGCGAGGCCGGCGGGCAGGCCCGAGAGGTCGCCCGAGAGGCTGACGGCCGCCGAGATCCGGGGCGGTCCGGAGCGGGCGCGGCCGGGGG
>NZ_LSIX01001001.1:0-5607 GCF_001556475.1 Methylobacterium sp. CCH5-D2
AGGCCGGGGGTGGCGGGTCCGGGGCCTCGACCTCGCCGCGGCGCTGGAGCTGCAGGGCGACGAACCAGCACAGCGCCGCCCAGGCGGCGCCGACGCACCAGCCGGCCAGCACGTCGCTCGGCCAGTGCACGCCGAGATAGATCCGGCTGATGCCCACCAGCACCGTCATCGTCACGCCGAGCAGAAGCACCAGCGCCTTCACCCCCCGGTGCCGGTCGATGCGCGCGAGCAGCGTCGCCAGCGTCAGGTAGGCGATCGCCGACATCATGGCGTGGCCGGAGGGGAAGCTCGCGGTGAAGACCTCCATGCCGTGTGGCACGAGGTCGGGCCGCGGCCGGTGGTAGAACAGCTTCAGGATCGTCGAGACGACCACGCCGCCGCCGACCGCACCGACCACGAAGGCGCCGATCCGGAGCTTGCCCGAGAGCGCGAGGTAGGCCGCCACCGCGCCCGTGAGGAACACGATGGTGAAGACGCTGCCGAGCCCGGTGATGTCGCGCATCGTCTCCTCGAGCCAGCGCGGCCCGATCGGGTCGGAGAGGTCGGCGGGGTTGCGCAGGGACAGCAGGATCTTGCGGTCGAGCGCCTCGGTCGAGCCCTCGCCGACCTCCTGGGCCAGCGCGAAGAAGCCGTAGCCGAGCGTGCTCACGGTGAGGAGCGCCACAAGGGGCCCGATCTCGTTCAGGCGTAAGGACAGCCAGACGCTCATGGCGCGCCCGGCCAGCGGGTTGCCGCGGATGCGCTCGTAGGCCCTCACGCGTTCTCTCCGAAAGTCATGGTGGAGACCTCCTCCCAGGGGCCGCCGAGATAGCGCCAGAGCACGATGCCGGGCGCGGTGAACCGGAAGGGCGCGAAGCCCTGCTGCAGGTCGGCGTGCAGCGCGCGGGCGACCTTCGGATCGACCTTGTTCTGCACCGTGACGTGCGGGCGCCAGCCCTGGGCGTCCTGCGGCGTGAGATGGCCCGCGAAGGCTTGGGCGAGGCGCGCCCGAAAGGCCGTGAGCGCCTCCGATTCCAGCACGTAGGCGACGCCGCGCCCGGTGAAGCGCAGGCCCGTCACCGCGACCTCGGGCGGCGGCACGGTGCGGGCCAGGCTCGCCACCGTCTCGATCACCGCCCGCTCCCGCTCGCCCGGCAGGTGGTGGAACAGGGTGGCGTGGGCGGGAATGAAGTTGATCGCCTCGGGGAAATGGCGCCGCCGCAACCCGTCGAACCGCGCGAAGGTCGGCTCGTCGAAGGCGAGGGTGAGGATGAGGGGCGCGTCGGACATCGGATCCCGAGATGGCGCGGAGGCCGCTCAGGTCCAGTAGAGCACGCGGGCCGTCGGTAGCTCGCGGGCGAGCGCGGCGTGCAGGCCGGCCCGCATCTCGGCCATCAGGTCCTTCGGCAGCACGTACTTCACCGAGCCGAACTTGGTGAATTTCCGGGTGCGCTTGGCCTCGTCGAGCGGCAGGTCGGAGCCCGGGTACCAGCTCTGCAAGACCTCCTTCGAGCCCGGCGTGAACCGATGGGTGATCAGCTCCGCGGTGAGATCGAGGTCGGGCACGCCGGCGAGCGCGTCGGCCGCGTCCCGGATCAGATCCGCATAGGCCGCCTGCCAGTCCGGGATCGGCAGGATCGGCGCGATCGTGAGCCCGACCGGGTAGCCGGCGAGCGCGACCGAGCGCATCGCCCGGAGCCGCGCGTCGAGGGAGGCGGTGCCGCCCTCGTAGCGGGCGGCACCGCGCGCGTTGACCGAGAAGCGGATGCGGGTGCGCCGTCCGTGGGGGAGATCGAGCAGCGGCTCGACCGCCGCGAACTTGGTGGTGAAGCGCAGCTGTACGGGGGCGTTCCAGGCGCCGAAATGCCGGATCGCCGCCGAGAGCGAGCCGGTCAGGTGCTCGATGCCGAGCGGGTCGGTGTAGCAGGAGGCCTCGAAGGTGGTGCCCTCGTGGACCCGCGCGTCCGAGGCCGAGGTGACGGCCCCGCGCCCGGCGTACCCGTCGAGGTTTTCCAGGATCCTGTCGAGGTTGGCGTAGGCCCGCGTCACCGGCGGGCCGGAGAGCGAGCCGGCGAGGTAGCAGTACTGGCAATGGGCCGGGCAGCCCTCGGCGAGGTCGAAGCGCCAGTCGGCCGAGGGCGGGATCGGCTGCAGCCTCAGCTTCGTCGGCGGCGCGACGACGAGGGCGAGGGTCGCCTTGGCCTCGGCGTAGGCCCGGCGCGGATCGGTGTGGCGCAGGCCGTTGAGCCGGTTGGCGGCCAGCCGCTCGACCGGAAGCCCCAGCGCCTCCGCGCGGGCCAGCATGGCGCGGCCGTGGGCGTGCTCCAGGGCGGCGGGCGTCACCAGGACGCGCCGCGGGCGCCAGAGCCGGTCCGGCCGGTCGGCGCGCGCTGTCCGGGACGGTGGTTCGGCGAGGGCGGGTTCCATCCCCGGCGCAACGCCGCACCGTACGGCCAGGCTCCGGCCTATCGCCGGGGACACCCCGCGGCTAAAGCACCCGCATGTTGAGAAAGCGCTGGGACACGGTGCACGAGGGGCACGACGGCTGGCTGTTCCTGACCGGGGGCAGCAACCGGGTGATGGACCGCTACGCCCGGGGCCCGCGCCACTGGTGGCACCTGCGCGCCTGGGCGCGGCTGATGGAGGCCCGCGCCGCCCGCGCCGCCCGGCTCGGCATCCGCTGCCTGCACGTGATCGTGCCGGAGAAGCTCTCGGTCTACGAGAACCTGACCGATGGCCTGCCCTACGACCCGGCCCGGGCCTCGACGCGCCGGCTCGCGCGACGCCTTGCCGGCAAACCGTACTATCTCGACCTGCTCGCCCCCTTGCGTGCCGCCCGCGACGGGCCGGTGCCGCTCTACCAGCGCACCGACACCCACTGGACGGTGGAAGGCTGCCTGCTGGCCTACCGGGAGATCATGCGGGCGCTGGCCGCCGTGCCGCCGGCCGACATCGCCGAGCGGCCGGACTTCGCCCACGAGACCGTGCTCGACCTCGGCGAGAAGGTGCCGCACCGGCCGACCGAGCGCCTGCGGCGCCCACGCATCCTGCGCGACGCCGTGCGGGTCGAGACCGGGCCCCTGCTCGCGGCCTACGAGGCGGAGGGCCGCGCCCAGGACCTCCACGTCGGCGCCCATGTGGTCTACCGGAACGCACAGGCCCCGGACCCGCGCCGCCTCGTCCTGTTCGGCGATTCCTGCGCGCATTTCTCGCCGATCCTGCTGACCGGCTACCTCGCGGAGAGCTTCGCCGAGGTGCACTTCGTCTGGTCGGCGGCGCTCGACTGGGGCTACATCGCGCGGGTCAGACCGGACATCCTGCTGTTCGAGCTGGCCGAGCGCTTCCTCGCCCGCCTGCCGGCCGACGATTTCGACGTGGCCGCCGGCTGTCGGCAGGGCAGGACGGCGCCCTGGCCGGACGGCGCGCAGCCGCGTTGAGGATCAGTTGAGGAACTGCATCGCCTCGCCGCTCTCAAGCGCCGCGGTCTGAGCCCGCAGGACCGATTCCGGCATGCCGGCCAGAGCCAGCAGACAGGTGACGAGGACCAGGAGGCAGGCAAGCGCCCCCGTCACGACGTCGGCGTGGCGGCGCAGGGTGTGGATCAACAGGCAACCGAGGGTGAACAGCGAGGCTTCGGCAACCGGCAGGGTAAGGACGAACGACATCGAGCGCTCCGCGCAGCACGTGCGGCGTATGGTGCGACGCACAAAAGAGTGCGCTGCACAAAGCAGAAAGTGGGCCTGCCGTCCGCGTTTTCAGGCCCCGTCCGGGCTTTTCGGACCCTGGTATGCGCCCATCTCATGCCAAGCGCTCGAGGCGCAGGCGGTGCGCCCGGCTGGGCGTGGGGAGGCGGCGATGGGTTTGCTGGTCGACGGCGTCTGGCAGGACCAGTGGTACGACACGAAGTCCAGCGGCGGACGCTTCGAGCGCAAGGCCTCGGCCTACCGCAACTGGGTCACCGCCGACGGCGCGCCGGGGCCGTCCGGCGAGGGCGGCTTCCCGGGCGAGGCCGGGCGCTACCACCTCTACGTCTCGCTCTCATGTCCGTGGGCGCACCGCACGCTGATCGTGCGCGCCCTCAAAGGGCTCGAAGAGGCGATCTCGGTCTCGGTGGTCGATCCGCACATGGGCGCGGAGGGCTGGGTCTTCGGCAACACCCCCGGCGCGACGCCGGACGCACTCCACGGCGCGCAACGCCTCTACGAGGTCTACCTGAAGGCCGACCCGCACTACACGGGCCGGGTCACCGTGCCGGTGCTCTGGGACAAGCGGCGCGGCACGATCGTCTCGAACGAGTCGGCCGAGATCATCCGCATGCTCAACGACGCCTTCGGCGCGGGCGGGCCCGATCTCTGCCCGGCCGACCTGCGGGACGCGATCGACGCGATCAACGCCCGCGTCTACGAGCGGGTGAACAACGGCGTCTACCGGGCGGGCTTCGCCACCACCGAGGAGGCCTACGCGGAGGCCTACGAGGCCCTGTTCGCGGAACTCGACGCGCTGGAAGAGCGCCTCGACCGGAGCCGCTTCCTCTGCGGCGACCGGCTCACCGAGGCCGACATCCGCCTGTTCACCACGCTGGTGCGCTTCGACGCGGTCTATGTCGGGCACTTCAAGTGCAACCGGCAGCGCATCGCCGACTACCCGAACCTGTCGAACTACCTGCGCGACCTCTACGCCCTGCCGGGCGTCGCCGCGACGGTGAACCTCGACCACATCAAGCAGCACTATTACTGGAGCCACACCACCCTCAACCCGACCCGCATCGTGCCGCTCGGGCCGCGGCTCGACTTCACGGCGCCGAACGACCGGGCCCTGCGCTTCGGGACCTGAGGCTGGGATCTCGACGTGCGCCGTTCCTTCACTAGATCAGCCGTCATGACGATCATGACGCCCCGAAACCTTGTGCCGGCCCTCTTCCTGCTGGGTCTCGCCTCGCCGGCCGCGGCGCAGACCGCGATCAAGCTGGAGGGCACCTGCGAGAAGCTGGTGATCGCCGGCCAGGACCTCAGCGAGTCCTGCCGGGACGTGCTGACCAACACGGTCGCGCGCAACCGCACGAGCTTCGACTTCGCGGCCGAGGACGGCCGGACGCTGAGCTTCGGCGGCAGCGGCGCCCAGCAGGAGCGCACGGAGGAGAGCGATCCCCTCCAGCCGATCAGCCTCGTCGTTCCGGGCAAGGCCGGCGCGGCGCAGGCGCCGGTCATGGCGGTGGGCGCCTGCCGCTTCTCCACGCCGGAGCCGGGCAAGACCGCGATCACCTGCGAGGCGACCGCGCCCGGGGACAACGCGACCTACGCCGGCACCTTCGTGACGGTGGCCAAAGCAACCGACAAGGCGACCGACAAGGCGACCGACAAGCCGGCCGGGCGGCCGCAGGACGGCGCGCCGGCTCCGGTGCCCGCGAAGTAGCGCGCCGCGCGCGCGGCCGGGCTGGTCAACCCGGCCCGTCCGTCCCATCTACGCAACGGTCCGCGGCGTCGCACGGCGCACGGACCGGTACGACGCGCGACCGAACCGTCGAGCAGGGTCTTTGACGCGCGTGATCTCGCGAAAAGCCCTGCCCGGCGGGCCCGATCAGACCCCGAGGCCCGACCCGATGCTCAACGACTTCCCCGCCGGCGACGC
>NZ_LSIX01001002.1:0-8961 GCF_001556475.1 Methylobacterium sp. CCH5-D2
GGGGCGGATCGTGGGGGTGGGGCAGCGCCTGTGGCGCAGGAGCGCCTGGGTCGGGCTCGCTCTCTACGCGCTGGCGCTCGGCGCGGGGCTCGGCCTCGCCAGCGCCGACTGGGCGACGCGCGGCGGCTACCCGTTCGGCGGCGTCGCGGTCGGGGCCTGGACGATCTGGCCGCGGGCGGGCGCCACCAGCGCCGATCCCTACACCCGCGCCGTCAACGCGCGCCGGGGCGAGATCCCGCTCGCGGTCGGCGAGGGATTGCTGATGACGGCCGCGACCGACGATGCCGGCCGCGGTCTCGACGCCGCCTGCACCTACAGCATCACCGGCGCGACGCCGCCGGCCCGGGTCTGGACGCTGACCGTCTCCGGCCGGGGCGATCCCGACCCCGCCCGGCCGCCGATGCGCGAGGGTTTCACCGCGACCGAGATCCTGCGCGAGCTGGACGGCCGCTTCGCCGTCACGCTCGGTCCCGAGGCGGAACCCGGCAACTGGCTGCCGAGCCCGCGCGAGACCGGCCCCCTGCGACTCGCCTTGCGCCTCTACGACACGCCGGTGGCGGCGAGCGCGGGCAGCCTCGACCGCGACGCGGTGCCGGCGATCACCCGCCTGCGCTGCAGGACGTGAGCCCCGCGCGATGAGGCCCCGATGAGCCTGCGCCCATGAGCCCGTGCCGATGAATCTGCGCCTCGCCTACGCCACCCTGTGCGGCCTGACGCTCGCCGGCCTCGTGCACGTCGCGACCGTGCTGGCGATCCCCCTCCTGTCGGAGACGGACGCGCTCTCCCGCGCGCGCGGGAGCGAGAGCCTCGACCATCCGCAGCCGATCTACACGGTGGCCACGACAGCCAACCCGGCTCCGGCCGAGGCGTGGCTGCCGATCCCCGACCCGGCGGTGGCGGTCGGCGTCTGCGCCTACGACCTCGCGGACGGCCCCTTGCGCGTCTCGGCCCGCACCGGACCGCTGATGCTGACGCTGGCTGCGCACGGGCGGCGCGGCGCCTTCTACGCGGTGACCGACCAGGCGGCGGTGCGCGGCGCGCTCGACCTCGTGATCCTCACCCGCGCCCAGTACGACGAGGCGCTGGCCAGCGACGACGAGAGCGAGCCGAGCCGCGACGTGCGCATCGTCGCCCCCGACCGCCAGGGCTTCGTGGTGGTGCGGGCGGTCGCCGGCCTGCCGAGCCAGCGCGCGGCCGCCAACGCGGCGGTGCAGGCGGTCGCCTGCTCCATCGACAGTCAGAGCGAGGAGCCGCCCGCGCGGTAGGGGCGGGCCTCAGGCCGAGACATCGACGAGCTGTCCCGTCCGGCCGTCGGCCGACACCATCTTCCGGATGCTGTCCTTGATCGTGTCCTCGATCTTCCGCCGCTCGTCCTGCGGCAGGGAGCCGAGTTGCTCCTCCGTCAGGTCCATGCCCTTCAGGATGTTGGCGCGCATCCGCTCCATCGGGGACATCGACGCGTATTTCAGGAAGTCGGCCGCGATGTCGTCGGGCTTTCGACCGCCCGCGTCTCTCGCGGCGCTTCCGGCGGTGCCGATCGGCTTGGGGGTTGGCCAGTTGATGGCCGTGCTGGCGCTGGAAATGTTCATCGCGGAAAGTCTCGTGGTACCGAGCCTCCCGAGCAAGGACGGCGCCACTTGTGCGCCGGGACTTTGTACGGTTTTCCCAGCCCGTTAGGGCATCCGGGACCTGTCTTCAGGCGGCAGGGACTGCCGAAGCCCGGCGATTTCTGCCTAGTGGGGGCGAAGCGCCGACCTTTGCGTGGGGTGTCCGGCCGAAGAGGCCGGATTCTGGAAGCTCCTTCCCCGGCCGGATCGGGCGGATCTAGCGCCGGCCGCCGCCGAAGCCGCCCGGACCGCCGCCGAAACCCGGCCCGCTCCCTCCGGGACCGCCGAAGCCGCCTCCAGGTCCTCCGGGACCGCCCGGCCCGCCGAAGCCGCCGGGCGGACCGAAGCCGCCGGGACCGCCCGCGCCGCCGGGCGGCCGGGTGTCGATGCGGAAGCCCTGCCCGGATCCGGGGGCGTCCCGCCCGGGGACGCCCGCCGGACCGTGCCCCGGAAGGCCGCGCAGGTCGAGGCGGTCGCGCTGGAAGCCCGGCCGCTCGGAGCGGCCCGGCTCGCGCGCAGGTTCGCGCACAGGTTCGCGCACCGGCGCGAGGCGATCCTCGACGCGCAGGCGCTCGACCGTGAGGCGCCCGTCGCCCGCAACCTCCGTGGTGAGCACCGCCCGCACCGCGCCCGAGCGGGGCAGGCTCGCGGCCGGTGCGCCCGCGACGGGCAGGCCCGAGCCCAGGGTCACGCCCCCTCCTCGCCGGCCGATATAGGCCTCGATCGAGGCGGTCCGGATGCCCGGCGGCAGGCCGGCCTCGGCGGCATCGGTCACCGCGAGGGCGCCGTCCCGCATCTGGCCGGCGACCGCGGCGCGGTGCCCCGCGGACAGGTTCTCGGCGCCCGCGAGCCGCAGGCCGCCGATCCGCGCCGCGCCGTCGGCCCCGCGCCGGACCGGGCCGGCGACCCGGTCGGGGCCTGCGGCGCGGGGCTCGATCAGGCTCGCCACCACCACCCCGTCCGGGCGGCGCAGGCCGCTCACCGCGACGCGCTGGCCGACCGTCCAGGTGCCGCCCGCCGCGCCCGTCGCGACGCGCTGCCCCAGCACCGTGAGACTGTTCCGGCCGACCGCCTCGACCGGTCCCACCACCTCGCTCGTCACGTCGATGCGGCGGGTGGCAAGGCCCGCGCCCTCGGGCCGGGCCACCACCCGCACCACGTGCCCGACACGCAGGTCGGAAGCGCGGGCCGGGACGCCGTCGATGCGCACCGCGACGTCGTCGGGGTAGGCGATGCGCAGGTCGTTCACCACGATCGAACCGAAGCGCCGGATCGTGCCGATCACTCCCGTGCCGCCGATGCCGCGGTCGCCCTCGCCGGGCGCGTCGGTCGGGCGCGCGCCGGTGCCGCCGATGCCCTGGTCGCGGATCGGCGCGTCCTGGGCGGCCAGCCGCCCCGGCAGGACGGCGGCACCTGCGAGCAGGCCGAGGACGAGCCGGCGGCTCGGACGATGATCGCGCGCCACGCGCCCGCTCCCCTAAAGGCGTCCGGGAGGCGCGGGCGGGGGCGCCGCCTCGGCGTAGACGTAGAGGCCGAAGTTCCAGCGGTGGTCGCCGCCGGGATCGGTCTGGCAGGCGGCGTGGGCCTCGCGGTTGGCTTGGCTCAGCGCCTCCATGGCGATCTCGCGGGCCCGCGCCTCCAGGCGCCGGGCGAGATCCTCCGAGAGCCCGTCGTAGTGCACCGCCCGCTCGAGGAAGCGCGGGGTCTCACCCACGATGTTGGCCACGCTCGCCGCGATGTGGTCGTGCAGGTTGCGGCCGAAATAGTAGAGCTGCGGCTCGCCCCCGCCCCGCGGCACGTAGGCGGCCTCGGCCAGCACGACGCGGTCGGATTCGTCGAGGCTTGCGAGCCCCCGGTCGAGCCACTCGTCGAGCACGGCGCGCGGGCGGAGATCCCGGGTGATGCCGGAGACCAGCGCCTCGAAGGAGGGCGCCTCACCGGGCCCTGAGCGGGGCAGCGGGAGCGGCCGCCCCTGTCCGTCCGTGAATTTCGGGTCGGCCAGCCAGCGGGCGATGATCCGGCTCGTGCGCGAGACCACGGCCGGCACCGCGCTCACCGGGGCGCCCGCGCCGCGCAGGCGCCGCACCTCCTTGCGGTGGATGCCGGTGAGCAGCGAGACGCGGCTGTCCGTCTGCTCCTTGCCGGGGAGCGCGAAATCGTACTCGGCCACGTTCACGTAGAGTTCGCGCAGCAGGTTCGTCAGCGCCGGGAAGGTGATGCCGCGGGCCACGAACAGGCGCACCAGGGGGCGCAGCAGGCGCGCCACCGGCGCGTGCAGGGCCGTGCCCTCCGGAGTTGCGATCTCGTCCGACATGACGACGACCTTAGCCCGCGGATCGTGGGAGACAATCCCACACGGTGCGTCTGCGCACGCGTAACCCGGGATTCCTCGTTGACGTGGGATTTTTGCACACGTATCGATTTTGTGGTCAGATTTCCCACGCAGCTGGAGCACGGTGATGACCGAAAGGATCCGAATGGTCGCCCCGCCCGCGCTCCCGCCCCTGCGCAACGTCTGTCCCGCGGCCCCTCCGCGGAACGGCGCCCCCGATGCCGCGCGCCTCGCACGCCTCGCGCTGTGCTTGGCCGCCCTCGCACTGCCCGTGCTCGGAAGCGTCGCCGCGGACACGGTCCGACGCGACGCGCCGGGAACGAAGCAGACCGCCGTCCTGCCGATCCCCTCCGGCCGGACGGCGGTTTCACAGGCCTCCCGAGGCGTCCCGGTGCGTCGGGAGGCCGCCCTCGCGCACTTGGACATGGAGTTGCACCGATGACGACGCCGACGACCGTCGCGGGATTGGCCGGGCATCGATCGGCTCGCCCTGCCCTCGACGGCGCCGAGGGCTGCGGCGGCGCCCGGGTCATCGACCTCGCCATCTGCCTGATCCTGGCCGTCACAGTCGTCGGCCTGCTGCTCGCGGCGCTCTGAGGCCGCGCGCCTCCCGGCGGCGTCGCGCAGCCATCGGATCGGCGCGAATCAGTATCGGATGGGCGCACCTCCGCACAGGACCCCGAAAAATTCCATGCCGTAGCATTCATTCCAGATAGCCTGGCGGCTGGCACCAGTCGGTTCGGCGGCTAAGTCTTGTTTCGCGCAATGACACGGTTGCCGAATCGTCCGGCCGATCCATCTCGACGGACGGATGCTGGCCGACCGGAGCCTGTTCTTGCCCGCTTCGAGACTTCTGCCCCGCGCCGTGCTCGCCGGGGGCCTCGCCTGCGCGCTGGCGCCGGCCGCGCGGGCCCAGGATCTGCCGCGGGTCGATCCGGGCCGCGGCAGCGTCCTGATCCACGGCAATTTCTGCGGCCCCGGCAACCGAGGCCCGGGCCATCCGCCGATCGACGCGCTCGACCTCGCCTGCGCGCGGCACGACGCCTGCTCGCCCCCGCTCGCCTCGGGGCGATGGGCCACCTGCGCCTGCCACGACCGCCTCCACGCCGAGGCGGATCTTGTGGCCCGCGATCCCCGCACCTCGCCGCCCGTGCGCGACACCGCCCGGTTCGTCTCCGACTTCGCCCTGGCGCTTCCCTGCGATCCCTGAAAACGCCGGGAGCCCGGCGCCATCGGCACCGGGCTCCCGTCTCGACTGTGCTCGCCTGGATCGTGCCGGGACGATCAGGCGTCGGCGGGATTGGCACCCGCCTTCGGTCCACCCTTCGAGACGCCCACCAGCGCCGGGCGCAGCACCCGCTCGCCGATGACGTAGCCGGACTGCACCACCTGCACCACGGTGCCGTTGGGGACCTCCGCGTTCGGCACCTCGAACATCGCCTGGTGGCGGTTCGGGTCGAAGCGCTGCCCTTGCGGCTCGACCGCCTTCACGCCGTGCCGCTCCAGGGTCTTGCCGAGGTCGCGCTCGGTCAGCTCGATGCCCTCGATCAGCCCCTTCAGGGCGCCCTCCGCGGCGGCGCGGGCGTCGGCCGGCACGCTCTCCAGGGCGCGGCGGATGTTGTCGGCGACGTTGAGGACGTCGCGGGCGAAGTTCGTCACCGCGTAGGTGCGCGCGTCGGCGACCTCGCGCTCGGTGCGGCGGCGCAGGTTCTCCATCTCGGCGAGCGTGCGCAGCGCCCGGTCCTTGAACTCGTCGCGCTCGGCCGTCAGGGCGGCCACGGCCTCTCCCTGCGGGCTCGACTCGGGCTGCTGGGCCGCGTCGGCATGGGCGCCCGCATGCGCTCCGGCCTCGGCCCCGTTGCGGGGCCCGGCGCCGTCCGCGGCCTCGTTCCGGCGCGGGTCGTCCTGCTGCATGTCGTTGCTCGTCATGGCGTTTCAGTCGTGGCGTTTCAGTCGTGGTGATGTGCGGGATCGCCGCTGATATCAGGCCGGCGGCCCCTGAAATCAACCCGCGGCAGCGGCCCTCAGGCTTCCCGCGGCGGCGGCGCGGCGACCAGCGCCTCCAGCCCCTCCGCCTTCAGCGCCGCCACGTCGCCGGCGAAGATCTCCATCACGGCGGCGCGGATCGCGGCCAGGCGGTCGGGCTGGGTGACGCGGGTGCCGATGAGGTCGGTGATGTAGAACACGTCGACCGCGCGCTCGCCGAAGGTCGCGATATGCGCCGAGGTGATGTTGAGCGAGAGCCGGCTGAAGGCGGTCGTCAGCTCGTAGAGCAGGCCCGGCCGGTCGAGGCCGGTGACCTCGACCACGGTCTCGCGGCTCGAGAGCGCGTTGTCGATGGCCATGTCGGGCGGCACCAGGAAGGTCTTGGCCCGGGCGCTCGCCACCGGCGGGTGCTTGTCGGCGACGAGGTCGGCGATGCGGATCTCGCCCTTGAGCGCCCGCTCGATCGCCGCGGTGATGCGCCGGCCCCGCCGCAGCTCGTCCTCGTCCCGCTCGAAGGCGCGCGAGAGGTAGATCGAGTCGAGGGCGAAGCCGTCGGTGGTGGTGAAGATCTGCGCGTCCACGATGTTGCCGCCGGCCGCCGCGCAGGCGCCGGTGATGATGGCCAGGAGCCGCGGGTGGTCGGGCGAGTAGACCGTGATCTCGGTCACGCCGCGGACCGGATCGGTCTCGACGTCGGTGGCGCTGGTCCGGCCCGATTCGACGACGCCCCGGATGAAGTTCGCGTCCTTGAACTGGCGCACGCCCTCGACCTTGAGCCAGTAGGCCTGGTTGTGGCGGGCCGCGTAGGCGTCGAAATCCTCCGCCGACCAGTCCGGCAGCTTCTCGCGCAGCGCGATCTGGATCATCCGCACCCGGTCGGTGCGGGCGATCTCGGAGTGGCCGCCCGAGAGCCGCACCTCGGTCTCGTCGTAGAGGGTGCGCAGCAGCGTGCCCTTCCAGGCCGTCCAGACGCCGGGGCCCACCGCCGCGATGTCGGCGACCGTGAGGATGGTGAGGAGCTTCAGCCGCTCCAGCGTCTGCACCACGCCGGCGAAGCGCTCGATCGTCTTCGGGTCGGAGAGGTCGCGGCTCTGGGCCGTCATGGACATCAGGAGGTGGTGCTCGACGAGCCAGGCCACCGTCTCAGTCTCGGCCTGCGAGAGGCCGAGGCGCGGGCAGAGCTTCTGGGCGATGGCCGCGCCCGCCACCGAGTGGTCCTCGGGCCGGCCCTTGGCGATATCGTGCAGGAGGATCGCGACGTAGAGCGCGGTGCGGTTGTTGATGGTGTGGATCACCCGGGAGACCAGCGGGTGCGCCTCCTGTACCCGGCCCGCCTCGATCGCCGCCAGCACGCCGACCGAGCGCAGCAGGTGCTCGTCCACCGTGAAGTGGTGGTACATGTTGAACTGCATCATCGCCACGATGCGCCCGAAATCGGGCACGAAGCGGCCGAGCACGCCCGCCTCGTTCATCTGGCGCAGCACGGATTCGGGCGCGTTCTTCGAGGTCAGGATCTCGACGAACAGGCGGTTCGCCTCCTCGTCGGCGCGCAGCGTCGGGGTGATGAGGCGCAGCGAGCGGGTGGCGAGGCGCCGCGCGTCCGGGTGGATCGGCAGGTTGTGGCGTTCGGCCAGCCAGAACAGGCGGATCAGGTTGACGGGGTCGCGCTCGAAGGCGTCCTCGGCCCGCAGGTTCACGCGGCCGTGGTCGATCCAGAAATCCTCCGCCTCCATCGCGGTGGCGCGGAAGCGGTCGCGGAACCGGCCGATCCAGCGGTCGAGCACCGGCGTGCGCTTGGCGTGGCGCGCCTCCAGTTCGGCGCAGACGATCGCCGTGAGGTCGCCCACGTCCTTGGCGATCAGGAAGTAGGCCTTCATGAAGCGCTCGACGCCCGACAGCCCCCCGCGCGGGCCGTAGTTGAGGCGCTCGGCGACGCGGGGCTGCAGCCCGAAGGAGAGCCGCTCCTCCGGCCGGCCGGTGATGAAGTGCATGTGGCAGCGCACCCGCCACAGGAACTCCTCGCAGCGCTCGAACAGCCGGTACTCCTCCGGGGTGAACAGGCCCGCGTGGACGAGCTCGGCTTGGTCGCGCACCCGGTAGGTGTACTTGGCGATCCAGAACAGGGTGTTGAGGTCGCGCAAGCCCCCCTTGCCGTCCTTCACGTTCGGCTCGACGAGGTAGCGGGAGGAGCCCGCCTTCGCGATGCGCCCGTCGCGCTCGCGCAGCTTCGCCTCCACGAACTCGGCGGCCGAGCCCACGACGAGATCGGAATCGAAGCGGGTGATCAGCTCCTCGAACAGCACCCGCGATCCGAACAGGAAGCGGGCCTCGAGCAGCGCCGTGCGGATGGTGAAGTCCGCCCGCGCCTCGCGCAGACACTCCTCGACCGAGCGCGTGGCGTGGCCGACCTTCAGCTTGAGGTCCCAGAGCACGTAGAGCATCGCCTCGACGACGCTCTCCGACCACGCGGTCTGCTTGTAGGGCAGCAGGAACAACAGATCGATGTCCGAGCCCGGGGCCATCGTGCCCCGTCCGTAGCCGCCGGTCGCCACGATCGCGAGTTGCTCGCCGGTGGTCGGGTTGTCGTTCGGATAGAGGCGCCAGCAGACGGCGTCGTAGATCGCCCGCACCACCGCGTCGGTGAGCCGCGACAGGGCCTGCGCGCAGGCCATCCCGTCCCGGTCCTTCAGGAGCCGCGCCTCGGCCGCCGCGTGTCCCTCCGCGATCACCGCCTTGAGCTGCGGCACCAGGGCCGCCCGGAGCTTCGTGGGCTCCCGCGCCTCGCGGTCGAGCGTGTCCAGAACCCTGTCGAGTGCGGCGACGGCGTCGAACATGGATACCCGTTACAGCGGCTCGGCCGGACCGCGATCCACCGGACCGAGCGATACGGGCCCGGAGCCGCACGGGCCGGGCCTCGGCCAAGGTCTAGCACGATCCGGCGAGGCTGACAGGGGCGCCGCCCGCTTTCGGGCGCGGCCCGCCCCTCGGGCCGGCACTCAGCCGCGGCTCGGCTGCCCGGCATCGCGGGGCGGGGCC